>ONMP01000036.1 GCA_900318935.1 uncultured Actinomycetes bacterium | reverse complement strand
TTGCGCTGCTCCAACAAGAGAAGAACGACGATGCCCTGATACAGGCGCTGGCATGCATGGCGCTCTACCCCGACGATGACGGGCCGCTGCTCAACGTGCAGACCGCCGCTGTGGCGTGCGGTTTCTCCGCCGAGAACGCACTGGAAGAAGCGGCGCTGGTCGTGGTGCGCAAGGTACAAGACGGCGCGGAGCTTTCCGAAGGCATGAAGGCGGAGATGGAGTACAACAAGCTCTGGGATGACATCGAGACCGCACTTCACGACGCTGGCCAGGGGACGGCCACCAACGGAGAGTACGTGTACGACAGTCTGCGAGCGGCGGCGGACGAGCTTGCCGACGGGGACCTTGCGGATGACGAGGACGCCCAGGCGCTGCGCGCGTACCTCATCGCGGTGGGCACGCAGCTCGGGCTCGAGGATGCGGTGAGCGGGGATGCTGGCGCGGCGGACGCTGACAAGGACAAGTCGGATTCCGCCAAAAGCGCGCCGGACGACGGAAGCAAAGCAGACAAAGACAAGGACAAGGCCGAGGACAAATCGAGCGATACCAAGACAAGCGCCAACAAGAACGCAAAGAAGGAGGCCGAGGACACGGGTGTTGACCTCGATGCGGTTGAGGCCCATGTGGGGCTTCCCTACGTCGTGGCTGATGACGAGGTGTGCACCATTGTCTTCACGGGCTACCACATGGGGGGAGACAACCCGGTAGCTGAGTTTCAGTTCGTCAACCACACGGATGAGCGCCTGTACTTCTCTGCGGCTCACGACGTGACGGCTAACGGCAAAACGATCGAGAATCTTTCCGCGGCATGGCCAACCATCGATGGCGCCGGGCAGGAGAGTGCGTGGGGGAGCTTCTTTGGCAAGGAGGGCGACAAGGTTGTCTCGGTCATCGAAGGGGATCTCAAGCAGCTGTCCTGCGCGGTGAAAGTGACCGCATGGGGTTCGGAGCCAAAGGCGATGTATCCTCTGAAGTGGGAGGCCGACCCCAAGCAGGCCAAGAGAGAGCTGGAAGGAAAGCTCATCGACGACGAGGGTGGCGTGAGCCTCACGCTGCAAAAAGTATTGCCTGCAAGCGATGGGATCGTAGCCGTCGAGTATCAGGCCTCATACAAGGGGGAGGGGCATCCGACTATCGATGGCGACGAGTGGACGGCCAACGGCAAGGAGGTCGAGTGCCTGAGTAACGGTAGTCCGCTTGGCACAGCTACTTTCGGAAATCAGTACCTCTTGTTCCGCGCAAAGGATGCGGGAGACCTTCGTGGGGAGGATATCGAGAGTCTGGAAGGGATCCTCGCCATGAACGATGCCGAGGGCAAGAAAATAGTGAATCAGAAGCTTACGCTTTCATTCGACAAATAGCGGGTCGAGCATGCCGCGCGTGCTGCTCATACGTCCGCTCTGCGAGGGCGGCGAGCCGGAGTTTTCCGAGCCGTTGGGCATAGAGCGTCTGGCGGGGTATCTGCGGGCGAACGGGGTGGAGGCGGAGCTGCTGGACCGTCGGCTGTACGAGGTCGAATGGTTCGCTGGCGTTGCATCGCGGTATGCTGCGAGCTTCTGGAGCGATGTGCGCTCGTTGCACAGGAAAGGCGAAGACCCGCAGGTCATAGGCTTCTCATTGATGACGAGACGTGACGTGCCCGATGCGCGGCGCGTCATGAGTCGCCTGAGGGCGGGGTTTCCTGATGCGACATTCGTTGCCGGCGGAGTTTTCGTGACTACAGCTCCGGACGAGGCGGGGCGATTGCTTCCGCGATCGTGCGTGCTGGTGCGTGGCGAGGGCGAGGCAGCGCTATTGGCGCTGGCAAAGAGGGGAGAGGCCACTGGGGGCTACCTCGCGCCAGACGCTTGGGCGGAGCCATATCGGCCCCATCCGGAGCGCTATGCGCGCCTGGGGTGTGCGGTGAGCATGCAGACGTCGCGTGGATGCCCCGGCGCATGTACGTTCTGTGCCACGCCGCAGCTTCCGGCGGAGCTTCGTCGCTGGCAGGGACGGGACGCGAAGCTCGTGGTGGACGAGATCGAGCACGTTGCCGCGCAGCTCGAAGGGGCTGACGTTCCGCCGATATTCAATTTGGTGGATGACGATGCCGGACCATTGGCACGACTCGAGGGCATTGCCTCTGAGTTGAGCCGGCGCGGGCTTCGGGTGGCATGGGCATGTGAGATGCGCATGGCGGCGCTTATCGGTCAGCCGGATCTTGCCCGACGTTTGAAAGCTCTGCACGAGGCTGGGCTCACGAGGCTCTTCGTGGGGGTGGAGTCCCTGAACTCGTCAACGCTGCGTGCTTGGCACAAGCCCTACGATGTGGGACGCCTGCCGGAGGTGCTCGATGCCGTGCGTGGGGCGGGCATCGCCGTGCAGTGTGGCTACATCCTCTGGCATGGGGGGCAGACGCTCGAAGAGGCGCTTTGTGAAGTGCGCCGTCTGTACGAGCTCGGCATCTATTCTCATCAAGTGGCTGTGAGCCGCTTGATCATGTTTGCAGGTAGCGAGCTGGGCCTGATGTCTGGACCTGACGGACCATTCGAGTCTCTTGGCGTGCGCGAAGAGGAGTTCTATCGCGAGTTCGTCAGCCGGACTCGTGACCTGTGCGAACGCTGGATGGCAAAGGCAATGCGCGAACCCTACGTCGCGGCGCGGGCGTACTTGGACGGCGGCCATACGGAGCTTGCCGCGCTTCGAAGCGACCTTGCAGAGGTTAACGAGGACTCCTATCGGGAGTTCACGGCCTTGGCAGCTCGGAATCCACCGCTTTCCACTCCTCGAGTTGGTGGTCCCAGTAATATATAGTGAGGTTCGACGAATTTTGCCCTCGCCATCTTGAGCTCGGGACAACATACCTATGCGGAATAGGAGCACCATGGTTTACAGCGTTCCCGTCAATGCCGCGTCCGAGGTCCCCGTGCTTGCCGCGGCTGGAGCGGGGGAGCTGTATTGTAGCCTGCAAGAGCCATGCTGGACCGAGCGCTATGGCGAGCATGATTCCATCAGTCGCAGGCAAGGCAGGGCCAACCTCGCCTCGCGCGAAGAGCTGGCGGCGACGGTGAAGGCGGCACAAGCGCACAGCCTGCCCCTCTTCCTTGCTCTCAACGGTCAGTATGACGAGCAGCAGCTTGATTATCTCACTGACCTTGCCGATGCCTTCGAGCGGATGGGTGGGGCGGGCCTCATCGTGCGTGACTTGGGATTGCTCTATCGACTGGAGGAGATGGGGAGTAGGCTCAGACGCGTGTGTTCGCTGCTCGCCGTCTGCGCGAACGCGCCGAGCGTCGAGGCATATGCGAGCCTCGGCGTCACGCGCATAGTCTTCCCTCGGTTCATGGCAGCGGAGGAGATCGGGGAGGTGTTGCGTGCCTGTGCGCGAAAGGGCGTTAGTGTCGAGGCCGAGAGCATGGTCTTCTTTGACAAGTGTCCACTCGTGGACGGGTATTGCACGCATTACCACGGTGTGAGCTATCCCGAGCGCACCGGTGCGGATGCCGAGCTTATCGGTGAGCCGCTCTATGCCTTTGACACGACGTACCGTACGCACGCGTGTCTGGGAAAGAGCTGCGACTACTTGGAGCCGTATCCGTGTGCGGCGTGCGAGCTTGACCGCCTCGGGGCTGTGGGTGTCGGCTTCGGCAAGCTGGGCGGGCGTGGTCGTCCGCTCGAGGAACGCGTTCGTGCGCTCGCGTTTCTCAAGACTGCGGAAGGTTTGCCGGGCAAAGGGGAACGAAAGAGCCTCTATCGGCAGACCTTTGGACAATCATGTGCGTGCTACTATGGCGCGCGCACGCAGAGCCTAACGGCAATCGAGAGCATGAGCCTCTCTGGCCAAGAAGGATGCGTGTATGTAGGTGATGCCTGCGACGGCACCAGGCTGCGCGCCACCATCCGAGAGATTCCGAATGTCGTCCAGAAGCTGCTGGACTCAACTGCACGGGGGCTTTCATGCGGAACGGTTGACAAAAGCGCCGACCTGTACGAGCGAGATGCCCTCACGGTGCTCGTGGGACCCTTGTCGCAGTTCGAGCTTGACCCGCAGCGTTGGGAGGAGACGCTAGGGTTGCTTTGCCAGAGCTTTGCTGCGCTTCGGCCCACCAACGTGCACCTCTGTGCAAATGACGTGGGCACGCTCACGACGCTGGCTCGTTCGCTCGAGCACATCGAGGAGCTGTTGGGGACAGCGTGGCATGGCAAGCTCAGAGTCACGGCGGGCCCGCTGCTTACGCGTGGTGATATGCCCGCAGAGTTCGAGCACTTCATCTCGCCAGACGAGAACCCACCGCGTCCCGTATGGGATCTGGATGGGAGGCCTCGGCTGCTCGTACACAGCGATATCGTCGGCAGGCGTGTCACGGCAGAGGGCTTGGCAAGTGAACGGCCACCCTACCTATTGTGGGATCACTGGGTTCGGCAGATGGCCTACGAGCGACGCACGAGCTATCGGTTGGCGCTTTCGCGCCTAGCGGGTATTCCCGTGGGCGCTGAGTTCTGACCGGTGGGGCTGCTAGCGAGGTGCAACGGTCCGGCGCAATCGGCTACTGATCCCCTCGCGCTCGAGTTCCTCTTGCACGTACGTTGGCTCACGTCTGTCCTTCATGTCTGCCCCCAAGAATGACACTAGCGAATGCGTGCCTAGCGTATGTCGCAGGCGCGCCTTCGGTAAACTTGGCCCATGCTAATCAGACGACCTCCTCCCAGAGGAGCTTGCCGCACGTCTCGACGCGGTGAAGGCCCGGCTCCTTGCCTGGCTCCTTGCCGGTCTTTCTGAAGCTGAAGGTCAGCAGGTAGCCGACGTCCAGGCCGAGGCTTTCGAGGTAGCCCGCGAGCTGGGCCTCGCCGGCCTCGTTGTAGGCAGGCCCGCGCCACAACTTCAGCTCCACGACGAAGCGCTCGCCCGCGTAGTCGACGACGACGTCGGTGCGGGTGCGGTCGCGGGTCTGGGCCTCGACGTAGTAGTTGCCGGTGCCGTTGATGATGGGCTTGAGGAAGAGCAGGAACTGCTTGCGCCCCTCGTCCTCGCAGAAGCGCTCGCCGTCCTCTGGCGGGCCGAAGACCTCCACGTAGGCGCGGCGGAAGCCCTCGAGTACGGCTGGCATGTCGAGCCGTCCGCCCCGCACGTAGAGGCTGCGCCCGAGGTCGCCCTCGGCGTAGATGCGGCTGCCACGTGTTTTCTCCTCGCCGATGAAGAGGTCGTAAAGCAGTGTCTCGAATACCCTGTTGGCCACCTGTACCGAGTTGCGATCGTCTCTGCGGACGAAGCTGAACATATTGAGTTGCGCGACGTCATCGCGCATGGGGTTGTAGGGAATGCGCTCGCCGCTCATCATGAGCCCGCGAAGCTCCTCCTTGAGCTCGGGATAGTTGACGAGCTTGCCCGACAGAGAGTCGAAGAGCGTGTTGCTCTCCGAGAGTAGTGCCTTGATCGCCTCGCTGACGCCCGTGTCGTCCCAATCCAGTCCACCCTCGTCCACGAGCTGGCACACACGGCTGACGAGGAAGGGGTAGCCGCCTGTCCACTCAACGATCTCGCGTGCGACGGAGGTGGCGTCCATCCCGGTAGTGTGGTCTGCCTCGTACTCGGCAAGCATCCCGGCCACGTCAGTCTCCGAGAAGGACATGTCCACGCGGAAGTCGGCGGCGATGTTCCACGGGCTGTTTGTCTTGTGCTCTTCCTCGGGCCGAATCTTTGCCTTGAGGTGCTTCACGCCGGTGACGCCGGCCAAGATGACGGAGCGGAAGGCTGGGTACGTCACGTCCTCCTCACGGTTGAGGTACTGATCTCTCAGCTGTGCGAGGAAGTCGAGGAAGACCTGGTTGTTCGTTGCGCTGTCCACCTCGTCTATGATGAGCACAACTGGTAGGTCACTTTCAGCGATCCAGTCCTCTATCACGAAGAAGAGCTCGTCGAGCGCGGGCTCCCGACCGTCTCTGCCCGCCAGAGCCTGCAGGCTCGACCTTGTCTGGGAGGGGAGGGGAGATGCCCCCCGCAGCCTCAGCAGCATGCGGCAGAACCCTCGCACGAACGCCCCCTCCGATTCGAAGCTTGCGCCTGAGAGGCGCTGGAAGTCGAGACTCGTCACGGCGAAGTCCACGGCGAGCTCTCTCCTGAGCGCCGCGAGCGTCGTGGTCTTGCCGTACTGCCGGCCGCGGTTCACGCAGAAGTAGTCCCCGTGCTCCACCATCGCGCGCATCTGTGCCACACGGCCGGAAATGTCGACCATGTAGTGCTTTCTAGGTACGCACAACCCCGTAGTGTTGAACTCGCGCATCGCGGGCCTCCTTCTTCTCTGTAACCACTATAGCATAAATGTGTACGAGACCAGGCGCAGTGGTCGCAAGGTACGCGGAGGGATATCCCTTTCATCTGCCGTTGTCAAACGAAGATGTGCGCTATATCATGGCATGCAGATTGGAATTTGCGGCCGACGTCGAAAGGACCCTCCATGCTCTTATTCAACGCTACGACACCCATCCAGTGGCTTGGTTGGGTACTGGTTTTTGTGGGGCTCATCATCACTAACGAAATCGAGCGCCGTAGCAAGCTTGGTGGTCTGATCTTCTTTGTAGGCCTTCCCATTCTCATGACTATCTACTGCGTTGCCATTGGCATCGGCGTCGCAAACGGCGCGGAATGGGCGCTCACCAATCCTACGCACGTCTATCAGAACGGCTGGTTCCATTACGCGAAGGTCTATGCGGCGCTTGCTGGCTGCATCGGTTTCATGGCTATCAAATACAAGTGGGGCAAGCTCGGCCGCGCACATTGGTTCCGTGCGTTCCCGTTCGTGATTGTGGCCATTAACATCCTGATTGCCGTGGTCTCAGACTTCGAGAGCTTCTTGCACTTCACGAGCGGCGAGTACACCATCGTGACCGCCGGCAGCGAGCTTGAGCAGTTTGCCGCCGTCGGTGCCGCCGTGTGGCATACGAGTGAGGGCGTCTGGCAGCTCTGCGGCATCAACAACCTCTTCAACGCCCTGGCTGGCCTCATCAATATCTTCTGCATGACGGCGTGGTGGAGCGTGTATGCCGGCAAGGGCGAGGAAGACATGCTCTGGCCCGACATGACTTGGGTCTACATCGTGGCTTACGATATCTGGAACTTCTGCTACACCTACAACTGCCTGCCTACGCACTCCTTCTTCTGCGGCTTTGCGCTGCTTTTGGCCCCCACTGTTGCCAATGCGATCTGGAACAAGGGCGGCTGGATTCAGAACCGTGCAAACACGCTTGCCACGTGGTGCATGTTTGCGCAGGTGTTCCCTTGGTTCCAGGAAGAGTCGATGTTCCGTACGATCTCCTTGCAAAACCCCGTTGTCACCAATGCGATTGCCATTGCGGCCTTCGCCGTCAACGTCGGCGCCATCGCTTACATCGCGTACCGTGCAAAGAAACTCGGTGTCAATCCGTACAAGAGTGATGTGTTTGTGGGAACGCGCGACTGGGAACAGGCGACCGCTCGTCGTGAGGATCCGGCGCTCGATCCCGCCATTGCTGCATAGCGATTGGCGACGACTGTGGGGCGTGGCATACGGGAGAGCTCATCTACGGTAACGCATGACGACCTCGGGTAGCTCGGCGTGACCGTCGATATAGTCGGCGAGGGCTGTCTCGGCGTCACGCCCGTGAAACAGTGCGCAGTTGCCGCACAGGTCGCAGTTTGAGATGCATTTGAATCGTTCGCGTACGTAGGTGCGTCGCTCGTCGGGAGTCGAGGTTGTGATGCTCGGCGCTCTCATCACCGCTCCTTCCAATGCGGGCTTAGCCCATCCGGCGTACGCAGACTACGCGTGTACAGGCGCGGCAGTTGTGATCGCACGGTTCTGGGTTGGTGCCAGATACAGCCTCCCGAGGATAGCGGGCATCCATGTGCCGATGGCCTTCGCCGCCATGTCCATGCATACCGTGCCTTCCCATGCCGCGGCCGCGTCCTTCGTGTGGCCTGCGGCCTTCGTGTGGCCCGCCCTCGCCGAAGCCGGCTGCTTGGTGGAAGATCTGCTCGCGGCGATGGCGCACGTGGTGCATGTGCTCGCGCCAGTCGGCTCCGAGCCTCTCCTCGAGTGCGGTCGACATGCGCCTGAGGTAGCCCTTGAGGGTGTCGAGCTCGGCCTCTTGGAAGTCCACGAAGAGCATCTCTGGAAGGTCGTTCTGCGGCTGCTCCTCCGCGCGTCCCTTCTCCGTGAGGTACACGAGCATGATGCGGCCATCCTGCTCCGATGGCCTGCGCTCCACGATTCCGTCGGCCTCCAGACGGGAGAGGGTCTCGTTGAGGCTCGACACGCGGATGCCCAGCACGTTCGCCATGTCCTTGGTCGCGAGTCCGTCCTTCATCTTGAGCAGTGCGAGCACGCGGCCCTTGCCCCTGGTCGCGTCGGCCATGGGGCCGTGCTGCATCATGTGCTGGTGATGGGCGGCGCCCATGAGGTGCTGCAGCTCGATGAGCTGCTCGAAGGTTTCTTCTTTGGTTGCCATGTATCGCTCCTTTGCAAACTCTAACAGGTACCAGTAAGAATAATATAACGGTACCTGTTAGAAATCAAGCGACAAATTAAAAATGACCACGATCCCACTGTGGGAAAGAGGTCACCGCTCAAAAGGGGTACTCCCTCTTGGGCACAACTCACCGTGCCGCGCATTCTGTTCTCGTTGCCTACGTTTGGCGGCCGTTGTACAGTAATGTGAGACGAAAGGGGACGTGGTCATGGGGCGGAAGAAGATCGGCATAGGGTACGAAGACTACAGGCGGATGGTCGACGACGGCTGCTATTACGTGGACAAGACGCTTCTCGTCCGGGACATCCTCAAGCAGGGCGGTATGGTCACCCTCTTCACCCGCCCGAGGCGCTTCGGCAAGACCCTGGCCCTGTCCATGTTGCGGACGTTTTTCGAGGCGGAGATCGACCCGGACGGGAGGCCCGTGGATAATAGCCGCTACTTTGCGGGGATGAAGGTCATGGGCTGCGGCGATGAGGTGCTTTCCAGGATGGGAAGGCACCCGGTCATCAAGCTGTCCCTGAAGTCCGCGAAGCAGCCGGATTTCCGAACCGCGATGCTGCGTCTCCGGGATCAGATCGTTTCGGAATTCCTGCGACATGAATACCTTTGCAACTCCAAGCGGCTTTCGGTGACGGAAATTCAGACGTTAAAGGACTTGATGCTTCCGGAACGGGAAGTCAAGGTGCGCAGCGACGAGGACCTGATGCGAGAGATGGGGAGATACGCCACGTCCCTGCAGTTCCTCTCCTCGGTGCTTGCAAAGCACCACGGCCAGAACGCCATCGTCCTTCTGGACGAGTACGACGTCCCCCTGGAGAACGCCTACTTCGTCGGCTTCTACGAGAGGATGGTGGCCTTCGTCCGCTCGCTCTTCGAGTCCGTGCTCAAGACGAACGACGCACTGGAGTTCGCGGTGGTGACGGGGTGCCTCCGGATCAGCCGCGAGAGCATCTTCACAGGGCTGAACCACCTGAGCGTCAATTCCATTCGGGACGACAGCTTTGCGGAAGGCTTTGGCTTCACGGAGGAAGAGACGGAGAGCATGCTTCGGGATTATGGGATGGAGGAGCGGATTCCGGAGGCGAAGGAATGGTACAACGGGTATCTCTTCGGGCGAAAGGAGATCTATAACCCTTGGAGCGTCATTAGCTATGTTGACGCAATCGCAAACAAGGGCAGGCTGTTCCCGGAGCCGTACTGGTCCAACACCTCGTCGAACGCCATTGTGAGAGACCTGGTCTGGCACGCGGACGAGGAGCGGAAGAGGGAGCTGGAGATCCTGATCGATGGCGGCACCATCGAGAAGAGGATTCACGAGGACATCACCTACGGGGACATCCACGAGTCTGATGATAACCTCTGGAACTTCCTCTTCTTCACCGGATACCTGAAGAAGGTGTCCGAGCGCAAGGACGGCAAGTACGTCTACGTGACGATGAGGATCCCCAACCAGGAGATCGCGTGCATCTACGAGGACCAGGTTCGCGGGTGGTTCGACAACGCCATGAAAAAGAGCGACCGGGGGACGTTCTGCAAGGCCGTTCTGGATGGCGACACGGAGGGGATGGAGGACTTCCTGACCGACCTGTTGGACAGATGCATCAGCACCTTCGATGGCAGCGAGTCGTTCTACCACGGCCTTCTCCTCTCGCTCCTCTACGGCGTGCCGGGCTACGTGCCGCGGTCGAACCGCGAGGAGGGGGACGGGCGGCCCGACATCGTGCTGGAACCTCGTCGCCCCCGAGACCCGGCGATCATCTTCGAGCTCAAGGTCAGGAAAAAGTTCACGGAGATGCAGGGCGGCCTCAGGGAGGCCTTCGGCCAGATCCGCGACAGGCGCTACGAGGAGGGCGTTCTCAACGACGGCTTCTTTGGCGTGATCTCCTACGGCGTGTGCTTCTGCAAGAAGGCCTGCGTCGTCGGGCGGTATCCGGGGCGATAAACGCGACGTCAGGATGAAGCCTTTGGAGCAATGAGGAAAACACGAGATCCTTGCTGGATTCGTTAGGCGCGAAGAAAAGGCTGGCGAGCAATGGATCCGCTCGTCTTAGCCAGTGAAGAGCATGGAGTTGGCCCAGTAGAGCAGTAGGGTGTTGATCCACATGGTCGCGAACATCACGAGTGCCACGATGGTGATGGTCAGAGGACTCGATCCCCACCTCAGGAAACCGTAGAAGTCGTACACGATGCCGTTTTCCTCGACCCCATGTATATGTAGCATGGTCAGGTACCATGCGCCGTAAATTGCTGCGGGTATGATGCCGAGCGCCGTGTACCAGAACGGAAGGGTGCTTACCGGCACAAAGAAGCAGCAGTCGATGATGGCCAGCAGCGGCAGGATTAGATGCATCCAGAAGTTGGCCCCTACGTACAGCTTTTTGAAACCGTACATAGGCGTGAGGACAGCCAGAGTTGTGGTGAAGGTCAGCGTCACCGATGCTGTCGCAACGAGTTTCAGTGTCAGCAACCAAGTTGAAGCCTCGTTGCAAAGTAGGCCGCACGTCACGAAATACACGGCGCATACTATCCCCGAAAAGAGGTTGGAGAGTACCGTGAAGTACCTGAGACTCCCAATGCCGTTCGTAGCAAGATTCTCTTCCGTCTGCGTCTTGCCCAGCGCAAGACTCAGCCAAGCATAAATCGCAAGCAGAAAGACCGCTATGTTGACGATTGCGCTTGCGATAGGTAGAGTGCCCATGCTTCTAGCTCCTTGCCTACGGAAAAATTCTGATGGGGGGCGACCCCGCGTGTAGCAAAGTGTTGGATTATACTATCAGATATCAAGTAACCAATAGGGGGGATTGTGTCATGGGCAAGAGCAAATTAATTAAAGACACCACACGCGAGGAACGCATCCGCATCGTGCAGTCAGCCCTCGCGTGGGGAGATGACTGCGACAGCGTATCGGGAAGCTCGAGTGGTGTCGACGCGATGTATCAGCCCTACATCGACGGTGAGTTGGAGCTTGCCGAGTGCAACATGCGCGGTGCGGCCACAAAGTACGTGAAAAGTGACCGCGACCGCCCAAGTACCGGCTCCTGCGTCATGGGGGTATAAACTCCTAGCCACGACCCTTCGGCTGGCTCGGGTGCTTCTCAAAGAAATCCGTGCGCGGCGGCAGAGGCACGAGTGCGTGTTGCTCGGGCGTCTCACCCGCCAGCGCTGCTAGCTCGCGCGGGCCTTCGAAGGCGTGCTCCCAGCTAAAGAACACGTCGGGATCGAAGGCGAGATGCTCGCAGATCTTTTCGCAACCCCAAGGAGTCGCGGCGTGCATGAGCAGCGTCGTTGTGCGCAGCGCGACGAACGCGTCGGCGAGCGCCTGGTCGTAGGCAGCGTCATCGCCCTTGGCTGCCTTGCTCGCGTCGCCCCAGCGTTTGTTGGCCGCGCGGGCGTAGTCCTCGGCGACCTTGAGCGCGCCGTGCGCATCGAACCCATAGGCTGCGCACTCGAAGGCGAGCGTCGCCTCGCGTGCTTCTTCCACGACATCAGCGTGTGGTGCAGCTACGGGCAGGTGCCCGTCGCAGGCGTTCTGTGCGCCGTAGAAGCAGCTGCGAGCCAGACGGTTAAAGATGTTTGTCAAGAAGGCGCTCTCTTTGAGGGCGGGGTCTGCCACGCGTGGGTCATCCTTCACGAGCACATCCTCACCGGTCTTCTTGTCCTTGTGGCTCACGCTCGTGTCGAAGGCCTTGGGGCTGAAGCTCACGGCCTTCTGGTCGAGGCCCAAGCTCAGCCAGTGGCAGCGCAGCTGTTCGGGCGTATAGTATTCAAGCAGTTCAGCCGCCATGGGAGGCGCGATCTTTCCCGAGCTGGAGGCCTTTTTGTTCATGAAGAGGATGTGGTGGTTGGCGATGGGCGTGTCTTGGAAGAGCATCCAGTCGAGGGCCTCCCACAGAGCGGGCTGGGCAACGCAGTAGAAGTAGATGTTGTCCTGGCCAATGAACTGGTACACGGCCGCGTTGTCGTCGCACCACCAAGCGCGCCAGTCATGCGAGAAGTAGCGAGGCGTGCCGCCCTCGAAAGCCTCCTCCTCGTCGAGCGCAAGCGCCGTCTGCGAGAATGAAATCGGTGCCCACAGGCTCTCGGGCCAGCACCAGACCGTGAGGTCGTGCGTTCCCTCGAGGTCGGGAGCAGGTACGCCCCAGTCGATGTTGCCCGTGATGCGGAAGGGCAGCAGGGTCTTGCCCGTGCGGAAGCGCACGCCTGCTGCATCGAGCACCTCGCGGGCGGCGTCGCGGGCACGCCAGTCGGCAAAGGTCACGGAGAAGGACTGCTGGTTGCCCTGCGGCTCTTGGATCGTGTGGGCGGGAAGCTCGCCTTCCACGGCATCGAACGCCTCGCGGAACTTGTTCTGCACGTAGATGACGGGGTCGGCAAGCGACTCGCGCACGGTCTTGGTCACGACGGCGCGCACCTGCGGGTCTGCATCCCACTCGTCCATGAGCGCCTCGAGCTCCTCCCGGAAGGCGGGCAGGTCGAAGTACCAGTTGTCGACCGGACGCAGCTCGGGTGTGGTGCCAGTAAGCTGCGATACAGGCGCGATGAGCTCCTCGGGGTCGAATTGGTGGCCGAGGTCGCACTCGTCTGCATAGGCCTTCTCGCTCTTGCAACCGCGCACGGGGCAGCGACCCTGCACCTGGCGGCCGTTGAGGAACTGGCCCGCCTCCACGTCATAGAACTGGCGCGTGGAGAGCTTGATGAGATGTCCCTTCTCATACAGGCGCCTGATGAGGTCCTCGGTGAGTGCCTCGTGGAAGGGGGCGGCTGGTTTGAGGCCCGATCCCCCAAAGAGGTCAAGCGAGATTCCATAGGCGTCGAGGGCTTCCTTCTGGGCCGTGTGGTTTTCCTTGACGTAGTCGGTGATGGTGCCCTCGTATCCGGCTTCCTTGCGCTTGCGGTAACCCTCCATGATGGGGGAGCCGTAACAGTCGGTGCCCGAGACGAAAAGCACGTTGTGCTTGCCGATGCGGTCGCGCAAGAAGCGCGCAAAGAAGTCAGCGGGTACGAACACGCCGCCGATGTGGCCGAAATGGAGATTCTTGTTGCCGTAAGGCATGCCGCCGGTGATGACGGCGCGGGTGGGGAAGTGCGGACGGGAATCAGAGGCCATGGTGCTCCTCTCGTGGGGTTGTTCGTTGACGAAGGGATTATCGCACAAGTTGGCGACTGCTGCGCCGGACCATCGTGGTACACAAAGGGGTTACCCCTTCGTGTGGTAACATTCCGTGCCGCTCACATGCGGCGCGAGCGATCTACTGCGGTTGTCGCAGAGGTGGACTTGGAGAAGTGGCGCTTTAGTCCTCGACGGCTTTCTTGAAGCGCTCAATCATACGGTCGAGCTTCTCGTCCGTTTCTTTCTTGTCCTTCTTGGACTTGGCGCTCTCAAGGTCGTCGAGAAGGCCGCGCAAGAAGTCTTTGAACTGAAGGTCAGTCATGCCCATGTCTTCCCCATTCGTCACAAGCTTCTGTCTGGACTCATTATAGGTCAAAAGACAGAGGACTTTCGTGTCATAAGTCGATGACCATGCCGTCGCGGGCGAGTTCCATGCCGTGTCGTTTCGCGATGCGCGCGACCTCTGCGCGGGTTGCCTCGTCCCATGCGGGGTTGTGGTGTATGAGCAGCGTATGTCCGAAGCGGTCGGTTGGCAGGTCTTGGGCCAGAGCCTCCACGCTCGTGTGGCGAGGGTCTCCGCTCCCTTGCTGCCAGCATTCGTGGAGCAGCACCTTGGTGGGGACTGGATTCTTCCATGCCGCGGGGCAGAAGCTCGTGTCGGTGGCGTAGGTCACGGCGTCAGCGAGCCTGAGCTCGAAGGAGGGTGCCGAATGCTGCTGGGGGCGCACGGTCACGGGAACGTCGCCAACCCGGAAGTCTTGCCCGGCGTAGTCGTGGAAGCGCACTTCGCGGGCGAACCCCTCGCTACCGGCGGAATACAGCGTGTCTTGCAGGAGGTCGGCGATATACGAGGCGGTGCTGCGCGGATACACGGGGATTCCCGGTCCGTACACGTCCACGCGCTTATCGTCAAAGAAGCGTTTGAGATACATAAGGCCGACCACATGGTCGAGGTGGTAGTGCGAGAGCAAGACGTGCACGCGGTCGTGTCGCTTCAGCGCCTCGGAAGCGAGACCGAGGTTGGCCACGCCCGTGCCGGCGTCGAGCATCACCAGCTCATCGCCAAGCTCCACGAGGAAGCAACTCGTCTCGTTGCCTGCGGAGGGCATCCACCCCGCGCTTCCTAGTACCCACAACATGTCTGCCATCAGTCAGTCCTCCATGAGATGCGCGAAGGGGAGTGCCCCTAGTGACTAGGGGGACAGTCCCCTGGGTCATGGGGACAGTCCCCTGACGACGGAAAGCACCCTTGCGCGCGCTATTCCCTACGACGTAAACCGATTGTACACAAGGGAAAACCCTTGTGGCATGCGCCGAAGTGCTTTACTATGAAGCGCATGAGAAGATTGGCAGACATAGAACTGCTGAACGACTATATGCTGCGGCAGCAGATGGTGTGGGCGAGCATGGGCATCTTTGTGGTCGGCGTGCTCGTAGGTGTCATTGCTGCCTTTGCCCTGCCTCACGAGGCGGTGAGCCTGTTGTGGTTCTTGGCGCTCGTGCTCGTCAGCGTCGTGGCGCTGCCGGTACACGAGCTGGTCCATGCCGGAGCGTTCATGCTGCTGACGGGGTTCACCGCGCACTTACGCTTCGGGATTACCGACTGGATGCTCTACACCATGGCACCGGGGACGGTGCTGCGAAGGCATCGCTTCTGCGCCGTGCTGCTCGCGCCTGCGCTGCTCGTTAGCACGGCGCTGCTTGCGGTGTCATGGTCGTTGGGCTTCCCCTTGTTGGGATGGTTTCTCGCCGTCATACACCTCGCGGGTTGCACAGGTGACTTCGCCTATGTGGGCATCATCCTGCGCGAGCCAAAGGCGACTCATGTGGAGGATACCGAGCGGGGTATTGCCCTCTTTTACGATGCCTGACGGGCATCCCGCTAAAACAGCCGTCTGACAACCTCGGCCACACCGTCGTGATCGCAGTCGGCGACCTGGAGCTTTGCCGTGCGCGCCACCTCGGGTACGGCGTTGCCCATCGCGACGGGCATGCCTACCGCTTGCAACGCCTCCAGGTCGTTTTCCGCGTCGCCTACCATTACCACATCGTCGAGCGTGCAGCCGATGCGCTCGCAGAGCGCCAACAGCCCACGTGCCTTACTCACGCCCAATGGCGAGCACTCGAGTGAGGTGGTCTCCGCATCACTCAGCGTGATGGCGTGGTCTGCGAGGCGTGTACGGCTCCTCTCGCGCGATTCTGGCGATAGGTGGTAGAGATTGACCTTCAAGACTTCTCCATCGCACGCGTTTATTACGTCGCGTATGTCGCTTACGTGCTTGGCATGCTCCTCGTATAGCGGGCGGTACACGTCCATGTGCACGTCCTCGAGTCGGCTCAAGTCTCTTTGCGACACAAACGACTCGTTGACCGCAAGCACATGTACCATCGCGTCTTCGAGGAACCCCGTCTCGACGATGTCAAGCGCCGTTGGGGTGTCATGTGGCCACGACGCGACGATCTCGCCTGTCACGAGGTCGCGCACGAGCGCGCCACTCACCAAGACGCCATAACGGACGAACGTGAGGTCGCCCAGATAGGGCTCGAGTTCGGCAATGTTTCTGCCCGTGCAAAAGGCGATGGGCACGCCTCGCTCTGCCAGCTTCGCAAGTGCAGCAGCGGTCTTGGGCGAGACCTTCTTGTGCGAGTTGAGCAGTGTGCCATCCATGTCAAGCGCCAAGAGTCGATAGCGCGTCATGATTCCCCCTCAATCGGTTGAGATGCGTCGAGCGTTTGTGATGTTTGGAGTATCCCCAAACATCACACTCAATGCAAGGCTGTGGGAGCAGACATTGACCACGATCCCGCTGTGGGAAAGTGGTCATCTGACCACTTTCCCACAGCGGGATCGTGGTCAATGCCAAGTGTTTCCGTTGCGCGTCCCGTCGTACTACAATGGCTTGCAAATGGTCCAGCTCGTGGTGGGAGACGTTGCGATATGGTGGCTTGGTATTACGTGGGTGTATTTGCGTTGGCGATGGTCCTCATGATCGCCTACCTCTACATCTGGCACAAACACCTCGACATCCACATCACGCTGATATTTGCGCTTGTTCCCGTGGCGAACCTCGGCTATGTGCTCCTGGCCAGTGCGCGGACCTTGGGTGAGGCGATCATTGCAAACAAGCTCTCCTATGTGGGAGGGTGTTATCTGGTCCTCATCCTCATGCTCGCCGTCTTCAGCTTATGTACCATCGATGTGAGCCGCCGCCTGCGCGTGGCGCTCTTTTTGGCAAGTACCCTCGTCTATGCCTCCGCGCTTACCGTCGGCACGCCCGTGCCCTTTGCGACGTCCTTCTATCGTAGCGTGTCCTTCGACCTCGTCGATGGCGTGCCTGTGCTGACGAAAGTGTACGGACCCATGCATACGGTCTTCATCGCGCTCGTCATCGTCTACGTCTGCGCAAGCATGGCGGCCATCATCTACAGTTACCGGAACAAGAAGCAAGTCTCGCGCAAGACGCTCATCCTGCTCTTCCTCACCGAGGCGGTTGCCATGGTCTTCTTCTTTGGTGGGAGGCGCGTCATACCGACGGTGGAGCTTTTGCCTGCGGCTTACGACATCGCGCTGGTGTTGTACCTGGTCATTGCGCATCGCATCAGTCTGTATGACGTAACGGACTCAGCCATTGACTCGCTTGTGCATACGGGTGAGACGGGCTTTATTTCCTTCGACCACAAGCTTAACTACCTGGGCAGCAACGCTATTGCCAAGCGTGTGTTTCCGCAGCTTGAGGAGCTGACGGTCGACAAGCCTCTGGCACAGGACGCGGGCTTGGCTTCCACGATGACGCCATGGATCCAGGCTTTCGAGGAGGATAAGGACGATGCGGTTGTGATGTACGAGCGAGGCGAGTACACCTATCGCGTGACGGTGCAGCACCTCTTTAGCGGGAAGCGCAAGCGCGGCTACCAGCTCTTCGTCGTGGATGACACCGAGGAGCAACGCTACATCAAGCTGCTCAACACCTTCAATGT
>ONMP01000068.1 GCA_900318935.1 uncultured Actinomycetes bacterium | reverse complement strand
AGGGTCTCGGGGATGTACTGACCGCCGTGGACGCCGAAGCGCCCTCGCGAAGCGGGTGAATTGCTCATCGCGTTCTCCTTTCTATCGCTGTGACCACGATCCCACAGCGGGATAGTGGTCACGGACGGCGCGGACGGCGGCGCGCATCTTTGCCGGGTCCTTCCAGCCGTCGGTCTCGATGCCGCTGCTCATGTCCACGCCAAAGGGATGCAGCCGCGCGATGGCATCGGCCACGTTGTCAGGGCCAAGCCCCCCGGCCAAGAAATACGGACGCGCAACGCCCTCGAGCAGCGACCAATCGAAGGCCTCTCCCGTCCCCGTCCCGTTGTCGAGCAGCACATAGTCGGCCGCACTCGCCTCGGCCCGCGCCACGTCCTCGCGCGAGCGCACGGTAAACGCTTTGATGATGGGGATGCCCATCCAGCCGGGATAGGCCATCGCGTGCCGCAGCCGCTTGATGTAGTCGTCGTCTTCGTTGCCGTGGAGCTGAACCATAACCGTGCGCGCGGTGTCTCCCCCGTCGAAGTCGAAGGCATGCGTGAAGCACGCCACAGCCTCAATCGGCTCGTCAACAAAGACACCCACATGCGCGATGCGCGGGTCAAGCTCCTCGATGAGCGCGAGCGCGTTACTAAGGGCGACGGAGCGGCGGTATCCCGGCGAAAGGATGAAGCCTACGAAATCGGGAAGCAAGGCATTGGCCGCTTCGATGTCCTCGCGGCGACGCATCCCGCACAACTTGACTAGCGGGGCACTCACAGCAGGCTCCTCAGCTCGTCGAGCATGGCGCGCTTGTTCTCCGCCCGCATGAGCGTCTCGCCGATGAGCACGGCATCGACGCCCGCTTCGGCCAGACGAGCCACATCCTCCGCCGTCTCCACGCCGGACTCGCTCACAAAGATACGGTCCGGACCCACGAGCGGCCGCAAGTCGACGCTGCGTCCGAAGTCCACGTCAAAGGTACGCAGGTCGCGGTTGTTCACGCCGACGACGCGCGCACCTGCCGCCAGCGCTCGCGGCACCTCTTCCGGCTCGTAGGCCTCCACGAGTGCCGACATCCCCAGCTCGTGACAGAGCGCCACGAACCGCATCAGTTCCTCGTCGGAAAGAATCGCACAAATCAGCAGCACCGCACTCGCGCCGAGCGCCTTGGCCTCGTAGATCATCAGCTCGTCCACGACGAAGTCCTTGCGCAGCGTGGGTATGTCCACGGCGGCCGACACGTCCGCCAGGTAGCGCTCGTCTCCCTCAAAGAAGAACGGCTCCGTGAGCACACTCACCGCTGCCGCGCCGGCCTCCTCGTAGTCGCGCGCGATGGCCACCGGGTCAAAGTCCTCGACGATGAGGCCCTTGGAGGGCGAGGCCTTCTTGCACTCGCAGATGAACGACATGCCCGGCACCCGCAGCGCCCGCTCGAAGAGAAAGGCGAACGTTCCACCCGAAGCCGCCAGCTCCTCGGCCGCCATGGCTCGCGCACGCTCCTCGGTTCGCGCGGTCACGCGCAGCCCTCGCGCCAAGGCGCAGCTCTCACGCGTACGCGCAGCAATCTTCTGCAGGATGTTAGTCATGTCGGCCTCCTTATCACGTGTTAGCGCCTTGCGCAGTGGCGCCGGACACATGTTAGCTTAGTTCGACTTCTCGATGAGGGCGGCGAGCTTCGCGGCAGCCACACCAGAGGCGATGGTCTCACGCGCGAGATCCATGCCAGCGACAACGTCATCTGCCAAACCTGCCGCGACCAGCGCGAAGCCGGCGTTGAGCACAGCAGCGTCACGCTTCGGCCCGCATTCGCGCCCCTCGAGGATTGCGTGCACGGTCACGGCGTTTTCCTCGGGCGTGCCACCGAGCAGCTCGTCTTTTTGGCAGCGGACGAGGCCGAAGTCCTCGGGCCGCACGACGCTCGTGCGATAGTAACCATCGCGCAGCTCACAAACGGTAGTCGGCGCGGAGAGCGACACCTCGTCCATGCGGTCTTGGCCGTACACCACGAAGGCGCGACGGACGCCAAGCGACGAGAGAACCTTCGCGACAGGCTCGACTAGATATTCGTCGTAAACCCCAAGCAGGAAGTAGCTCGGCTTGGCAGGGTTCGTCAGCGGTCCCAGGATGTTGAACACTGTGCGGAAGCCCAGCTCGCGCCGGACCGCGCCAACGTAGCGCATCGCAGGGTGATACTTCTGGGCAAAGAGGAAACACATGCCGACCTCTTCGAGCAGCGAGCGGCAGGTCTCGGGGTCTTGGTTCAGGTTGACACCGAGCGCCTCCAAGCAGTCGGCAGTACCGCACTGCGAGCTGGCTGCGCGGTTTCCATGCTTGGCAACTTTGGCGCCCGCCGCCGTGCAAAGAAGCGCGGTCGTGGTGGAGATATTGAAGGTGTTCGCCCGGTCGCCGCCCGTGCCCACGATCTCGAGCACGTCGATGCCGGGGTGCTCGACCGGCGTTGCCAACTCGCGCATGGCCGCAGCGCAGCCACTGATCTCGTCGATGGTCTCGGCTTTGGTGGACTTCGTGGAAAGCGCCGCCAAAAACGCGGCGTTTTGCGTGGCGGTGGTCTCGCCGCTCATGATCTCGGTCATGACAGTGTGGGCCTCGTCGTAGGTGAGGTCTTCCTTCATGACAATCTTTTCGATGGCCTCTCGTATCATGGTATCTCCGTTCCTGGGCGCATGGCCCGCTGCCTCGCCGAGACGAAAAAACCCGCCCCGGACGCTTGATTCGTCCAAGGACGGGCCTTATGGCTCGCGGTGCCACCTTGGTTCGGGACGAGTCCCGCACTTCTTGGATGCCAACACATCCTGGCACGTAACGTGTGCCCTACGTCGCAGCCTACTAGGACAAGAAGTCCGTTCGGTGCGCCCTCTGCGGCCCATTCAACGCCCCGCATCTCGTTCCGGCTCGCACCATCCCGGACTCGCTCCTCGCGCGTGTAGCGTCTACCTTCCGCATCATCGGTTTGTCGGCGCTATGCAATTAGGCGTTACTATAGCGTTGCAGGATACGAACGACATGCGAGTTTCGCAAGTGGAAACCTTTTGCGAAAGAATGCTGCTTTGGGATACTCTTTTCACGACGTCGAAAGGAGCTGCCATGAGAATCGTGATGGTCTGCCTAGGAAACATCTGCCGCTCGCCGATGGCGGAATACGTGCTGCGTCACCTCGCCGCGCAGGCAGGCCTCAGCGAACGGATACAGGTGGACTCCGCCGCCACAAGTCGCTACCAAATAGGCGAGACGCCCCACCACGGCACACGCCGCGTGCTCGCCGCGCACGGCATACCCTGCGGCAACCATCGCGCACGCCAGCTCACGCGAGCCGACTACGGGCGCTACGACCTCATCATCGGCATGGACGCGGAAAACCTCTACGACATCCGGCGAATCGTAAGGCGCGACCCTGAGGGTAAGGTACACGCCCTACTCGATTGGTCGGACAACCCGCGCGACATCGCCGACCCATGGTACACCGGTGACTTCGAGACCACGTATGCTGACGTGCATGAGGGGTGCTGCACACTGCTAAATGACCTGCGAAGACGTGCTTGAGGGCTGCCGCCCGAGTCGCGCAGCCCAAAGTACCAGCTGTGAGACCGTGACTCAAACGCGCAGCTCAAGCGCCTTCTCGAGCTTCTCGATGAGCTGCTGTTCCTCGCCCTCGGCGACGCCGTCACTCATCGAGACGATTGAGCATGCGTCGAGAATGAGCTTGCGATACGTCTCGCAGAGCCCCTTGTCAATCGTGGCAAGCCTAGCGAGCGCATCGTACGCGTCGAAGTCGCAGTAGTCATCGACCACGGGCTTCAGGGAGACGTATGCCTCCTTCAGCTGCCGAGGCGTATACTCCGTGGAGAACATCCGGTTCAGCACCGCAGCCTCCGCGCGCTCAAACACGCCGTCGGCCGACATGATCTGGAGCGCAACGGCAAAGAGGTCGGACTCGAAGTAGGCCGACATGAAGCCGTACGCATCTACGTCCCACCTCCCCTCGCTCTCAAGCTCGTTGCAGGTCGTGAGGAACGCATCGAATTCTGAGACGAAGTTTTCGAGGGCAATCTCTGCACGCGTGTTCATGGCAGATCCTTTCGTTTGGGACATCCGTGACACCATCATAGGACAGCAAGCGTTGAGTTCGCGGAAGAGTTACGCGCCGCCTAGCGGATGGTCTGGCTGAACGCGCGGAAATTCTCGGTCTCACGACCCGGAGCGCAGAACACCGCGAACTCGATCACCTCGAAATACCCAGCCATCTCGTCGAGCACATCCCGGTATGCCCGCGCCACGACCCATGGATCGTTTTGGAACGCGCCGCAGCCAAAGGCTCCCAGGACGAGCGCGTCGGCACCGTTCGCCGCACAAACCCCAAAGATACGCTTGGCACGAGACAGGTGGATGGCGTAGAGCTCATCTTCGCCTACGTCATGCGTCCTCGCAAAGGGATGGTGCCTCAGATTCGGCGCGGCGCAAGTGATTACGTCAACCGTATACCACTCTTCCTCGGGCAACGGCTCGGGATAGGTCTCGTCGTCCTTGAACACCACGACGCCCGGCGAATAGATGCATGCGTCGTCGTAGCGCGTATCGCCCCGCTCGCGATGGTACAGATAGTAGTCATCCCAGAACCGCTGCTGGTCAAGCGTCGGATAGAGCGTGGAGCAGCGGCACAGGCTCTCCTCCTGAGCCGCGCTGCCGTTGATGACGCCACCACCGGGGTTCGTGGCGGAGGCGAAGTTGTGGACCGCAACCCGACGTTCGGGTTTCTCTTCGAGGAGACGCCGAGCCGTAAAGAAGGTCCTACCGGTGCTGACCGCCACGCGTGCGCGCTCTGCCCTCGGCGCCGGCAGCTCGATGGACTTGTCCGCCCGATACAGCCGAGTGGCACCGGCGGAACGAAAGACGGCCTCCCTCAGCATCGGGACAGTCTCGTATCGGTTGCGCGTGTCACTGAATATAGCCGTGAGCTTCACGTGATTAGGCATTATCCCCTGCCTTTCTTAGGTCTTTAAAATCATGACACACAGTATACACCAAATACAATGCCATCCGAATCGACGACTCAGACGCGGCCAACACAGGGCACACGAGAGACTGTGGATGCTGGTCTTTCGTGCACCACCCCTTTCGCATCGCCTCGCTACAGCACCTCGTAGGTAGCGTCGCGAATCATAAGCACCCCTGCACCGCGGTGGAAGGTACCATCCGCTTCCATCCATGGGGTCCTTTTGCTACCCGCCTGTACCGTACCGGTCACGCGCAGACGCTTGCCGGCAAGGGAAACCCTGCCGTCGCCCTTCCAAATCGGTGCGGCGCTCGTCACGCCCTCATGCCAAGTCGGCGCGTCGGCCTCGTGGGGGTACGTGGCCGCGAGCACGTCAACCGGCTCGTCGAGGACGAGGACGTCGCAGACGCACACGTCGCCTTTGTACTCGTACTGTCCGGTTCGCATGACGCCAGTCACCGAAATGCGGTCGTTCACTTCGTATTTGGCCCTTCCGCCCTTGCCCTCCGGCTCGACGGCGCCAACAAGGTAGTCGGCGTTCACGTAACCCTCCCTGCCGTGCTTCGGCGAGTAGACCCACCAGTACTTGCCGTTAGACTTGTCGAGCACCGTCACCTTGTCGCTGGTGTAGAGCTCGCCGATCTCGTTGGCCTCGTCGTACTTGGGCGCCGTGCGCAGGGCGAGGTAGCCCTTGTCGACCTTGACGGTGTAGGTGCCGTAGGAGGACGAGGGGGCGGGGGACGAGGAGGGCCTCAGGTAGTCGGCGTTCACGTAGCCCTCCCTGCCGTGCTTCGGCGAGTAGACCCACCAGTACTGTCCGTTCGACTTGTCCTTGACCTCGACAACATCGCCGGTGTAGAGCTCGCCAATCTCGTTGGCCTCGTCGTATGCGGGCTTCGTGCGCAGGGCGAGGTAGCCCTTGTCGACCTTGACGGTGTAGGTCTCGCCCGCCAGCGCGCGCGATGGGGCGACGGCAGCCATGACGAGGATGGCGACCACCCCCAGCAGGGCCCCTCGGATCACGCGCGCGAGGCTCGTGTGGGCGTTGGCGGCCAGCATGTGGTCAGCGGATATGTGGCCAATCAAGTGCTTCTTCATGGTTGTGCTCCTTTCGTGATGATATGCACAGCGTAACATATCCGTCACAGGGAATTGCGTAACCAGATGAGCGTCGCATCCCAAGAGGTGCGAACAATCTCTGCCAAGTGGCTGATAAAGACCTTGCCCACGTCCTTGAACGACATGCTGCGCGGAGCGCCTTCAACGCGCTGGACCATTTCGTCCACCCGGCCCAGATCGTCGTAGGGCACCAGACACACGTGTAGGCGCGCAAGCTGGTCTTGATCCTTGCCGGTCATGGGATAAAACGACCGATAGGCCTCCTCGCTCGCGCACTCGAAGCCAAGCGTGCGAACGCTTTCCAAGTCGCTTTCCTGAGACACAAGCGCATAGCTTACCCCAGGCTCGCACATCAGCAGGAAGTCGACAAACTCATGCGACTCAAGCGCCATCTGACGAAAGCTCACATGATTTGATGGACGTTCGCCGTCTCGTCATCGGAAGACATCACCACGTGTACACACGAACCAACATGGCACCATGTCACGAGTGAGGTGACATCCTTGGACAGACACAGATATCCGCTCTCTCGCATCCGCCACGAGCTCCTCATCGTCGCAGGAGTCCACATCGGCAAATGCCACCACAGAGGACCCATCGTGCGTTTCATTACATCTCTGGCCTTACTTATGACAACGCAGGCTCGATTACACGCCGCACGTTATGCCGCTCTCAGTCACGGGGCTATTATTTGGATGACGGAATTCGGCGGTCACCCAAGGAGGCTACGGTTATGTTTTGCCCGTTCTGCGGTTCAAGCGTCCCCGACAACGTGAAGTTCTGCCCGTCCTGCGGAGGCGACGTCGCCGCCGAAATGGAGGCAGACGTCGCCAGCAAGCCATCGGAGCCAACACCTGCAACGACTCCCCCTGCCGCGGCTCCCCCCGTCACTGCTCCCCCTGCGGCGTCCGCCGCTCCTCCAGCCGCAGGTCCGAACACCGGACTCAGCTCCGCTCAGAAACGCGAGATGGCTCTCGCCCAAGCCGCCGAAGAAGGTCTGGGCATGGGCTGGTACAAGTTCATGATCTACTTCCAGCTCTTTGCAGGCGCGGTAATTAACTTTTTTAGCGGATTCGCCTTGTTCGGCTTAGCCAAAGAGCTGAACCAGTATGCGGCGTATGGGGATCAATCGCCGCTCTATCCGGTATTCGGCATCATAGGCGTACTCTTCATAGCGTTTGGGTGCCTCTATATCTATTGCCGGATGCTCCTCGCACGCTTCAGCAAAAAGGCAATTACGACACTCTACGTGGTGTACGGCATCAACATCGCCCTCAACCTCCTAGCATTCCTTGGGCAAAACGCAACCGCGTCCGCTACAGCATCAACCCCGTCAAGCCTTATCGCAACGATTGTGCTTCTAGTCGTCAACATCACGTACTACAAGAAGCGCGCCCACCTCTTTGTGAACGACTAGGTTGGGTCGCCCACGCATTCGCCACTCGTAAGGGGGTCAATCATGTTTTGCTCGCAGTGTGGGGCCAAGATTGAGTACGGAGCGCCGTTCTGCCCCAAGTGCGGGACGCGTCAAGGGGAAGACAAAGAGAAGGGCTTCGCGGCACGCATGGTGAACGGCGTCACCGATCGCGTGGAGGACGTTCTTGGGGACGGGAGCCACGTAGAGCTCGACTTCGGGCACTTCTTCTCTGAGGTTCGGCACCACCACACCAAGGAGGAGGCCGAGGAGATATTCATCTACGGCACACCCACGACCACCCCCACCATCCAAGAAGCGGGCTATCAGTGGCGCAGGCCATGGCTATACTCGCGCATCCTAGCCGTCATGCTGCTCTCGCTGGCGGGTCTTTTGCTCGTGTGGTTCTTCTTCGGGAGCGCCGTAACTCTTCCCGGCATCATGCTCCTCGGCTCGTTCGCCATGCCTTTCGCCACCCTGGTCCTCTTCTACGAGATGAACGTCCCGCGCAATATCAGCTTCCTCGAGATGCTGGAGGACTTCTTTATGGGCGGGGTCGCCTCCATCCTGGTGGCGTTTCCCTTGTTCGAGTTCTTCCCGGGAAGCGGCACCGACGAGCTCGTCCCGTCCCTGCTCACCGCCATCGTCGAAGAGGTCGCCAAGCTCACAATCGTGGCGATCGTGATGCATCGCAGCAATGAAGGACGCTACCTCCTCAACGGCCTGCTCTTCGGGGCTGCCGTCGGCGCAGGCTTCGCCTCGTTCGAGTCTGCGGGCTACGCCTTCACATCGCTTTTGGAGGCCTCGTCGAGCATTAGCATGCTTCTCGTCATCGTTTTCCGTGGTCTTCTGGCCATTGGCGGCCACGTAGCGTGGGCGGCCATCACTGGCGCTGCTCTCTCAATCGCCCTCAATCGCGGTCCCTTCACATGGAAGGTGTTCGCAAGTCCAAAGTTCTGGGCACTCTTCGCCATACCCATCGTCATGCACACCCTCTGGGACTGGCTCACGCTCTGGGCAGTCATACCGCTCTGCATAGCCGTGTGGATCGTGCTACTCGTACTCATACGCCGGGGATTCGCCGAAGTAAGCTCGCTCGCACGAGAGTAAGGAGAAGGAGAATCCGGAACCGAAGGAGCTCACCGATGCTGAGTATACCAGTCTTTCAAGCTGACGATTCTCCCATTGGGATGACGACTGATGGGAGAATCGCTTTATAAATGAAAAATTGACCACACTATGCGTTTTGCTGTGCAGCGCGGCGAGCCTCTGCCTCAGCTTGCTCGCGTGCAAGCCGCTCCTCTTCCTGAATGCGTCGTATGGCACCCTGATATTGCTGTATCCGTGCTTCTTCTTGCTCGATTTCGCGATCTACGTTATCTATGGCTCTTTGCGCATCGTAAAGCATACCCTCAAAGTTCTGTTGTATCCGTGATTGAAAAGAGCCATCCATGTTTTTGAGTATGCGCCTACTATACCGAGCGGCGATCCTGCTCCTGCCGATTTGCTGGGCACGCTGTGCAAGATGACGCTTGTTGCCAAGTTGCTGATCAAACACCATGGATCCATGACGAACTTCACCGACAAAACCTTCCAGGCCAGAACGCTCTTGTCGTAATTCGTGTATGCGCCGTTCGCATGCCATAATTGCGTTTTGATATCCAGCTATGTTGCTCATGTGCATGCCTTTCTTATAGTCTATTCACCTACGACCATACACCTTTCAGCTTCGTTGCCGCCTCTTGCATCTTCCCAATCATCTCTTTAAGCTGCCCGCTCACCTTATTATCTGCCCCATAAGCCCTGTTGAACGCTCGCACAATCTCCGGCTTGCTTGTGTCGTTGATGTCCATTACCTTGCGATAGTAGGTTTTCATATCATTTTGGTAACTTGCTGGCGTTAGGCGACCGAACCATTTTTCGGCTCTGTACCAGATATCCCATCTGGTCACATCATAAAACGGCTCTCTATTGATCTCATCAATGAGGCTTAGCAATGTACGTTGTGTTTCCTCACGAAAATCGTGTATTTCGTTAGATGAGAACGACCCCGATGTATTGCTGCCATTCTCACCCGAATGGATGCGTTTTCTGGCTTTCTCCGCATGCTTGAACATCTCGTCTATTGCTTCGAGATCAACGCCGGCTTCAATGAGCATCTGCTTGATTCTCGCTTCGATAAAGTCGGTTGAAAGACCGTGTGAGAGATTATCAAGGAGACCGAGCATCATCAGCAGAAGTAAGATGCCAATGCCGGTTACTTTACGGGCAACCATATTGGTCAGCAGGAACACGATACGGTCTATCGCTGAATCTGTCTTGTCGGTGTCGACAAGGCCCCCCGTTGCGTTTGGTCCCAGTATTTCTGCGGCAAGGGCGTAAATTAGGTCATCGGTGCCACCGTATTCCTGCAGCGCGGCTAAAAGTATGCCCCATGCCTCAGGATTTTCGTTAATAAGCTTAACGAAATCGACCTTCTCGCCTCGATATTCTCCACGACCCATGACAATTTCTAATACATAGCCAAGGAGATCGCCTAGTTTGTCCTTGTCCTCGGCGGAGAGGTTTTTGTCGGCCCATACGGTAAACGCATGAATTTGCTCAGCGGCAGGAGAGCGCTCCCCCCACTTACCCAACTCCATATTATCGTCGAGCAATGAAAAAGCTTGGTGGTTGTTTGTGTAGTCGCCGTCAATGCGGTTGGATTGTATGTAATGCTGGTTCTCCTTGGGGACAATGCTGTTAAGCAGGACGTTCACAAAGTCACCCTCTGTGGCATACGACGTAATCTTGCCGCAGTTCTTATTGATTTCGTCAGAGTAATAGTCCAAAAACTCGCCGCTAAAACCTTCGCCATCAAACGACACACAGCGATCAACACATCCGGTAGTTACAGTTGCATACATGGCTTTGTTGCCACCTTTGGAATGGCCTGTAACCACAACGTTTTGACCATATTTGTTGTGGATGTACTCAACATAACGTGCCGCCGCTACCTGTTGACCGGTTTCCACTGTACCCCACGCAGCGGCGTCATCGTACCATTCGTCGTGACCAGTACCTTGAAAGACAACATAGGGTTGGTTGTCTTTAACAAAGCAAGCGGAGTAACCACCATCTTTTTCGTCAAAGTTGTAGTCTCCGACCTTAACATCAGCGAGGAACGAGTTGCTTTGGACGTAATCACGAATCCTTTGATATTTTTCCTCTTTTGGACAAGAATCTACGCTTGCCCTCTTAATTGCCTCTCCAATCGTGATGGATTCGCCCGCATCATAAGCCATACGCATTTGTTTGCGAACGCCTTCGTCGTACATGAGATTATTCAACACGCAGAGATCGCTGTCGGAAAGCTGTTCCATAGCCTACGCCTCCTCTTGACTTTGAGGGCCAAAGATCATTTCCCACTCATAGTCCACGTCGGGCTTGCCTTCTCTAACTACTCGTTGGGCGGCACCGAGCGAGAACCCTTTTTCTTCCTCGCCCTTCGGTAGGTGGGTAAGATGGCGCATGGTAACAACGCAGGCGACATTTTCCTTAGAGAGGCGTTCCTGAAGTTTTTGCGCTATATCCTTATAGCCGTCTTCGCCCAGAGGGAAGTCGGGTCCAAAGTACAGCCATACACCTGTGTCGACGTGCTGAGCGAGCGTTTCGGTTGGGGTGTTTAGGGTGATACTGGAACCAAGCATGGTTTTGTCGACTACGCAGTTTCCTGCCCAGTAGGCAACCTGGTCTCCACATACGTCCATAATGAGATTCTCAACATGCTCCCGGATCTCGTCTGACCTTACGCAAGACACAAGGTCGTCTGTGCTGTCGGAATCGTCACCGCCCGCCGGTATTTCGCACGTAATGTCCGTACCCTCAAGGTCCCCAGACGACACGCGGGCCTGAAGGCGCCACATCTGATCGAGCAACTCTGGACCATCGATGTCTCGCGCCTCAAAGTCAAAACCATACTTCGCCTCCAACAAATCGACGAGGCGCTCTGCCATGCGAATGTGGGAACGTTCGCGTAACTTCATGCCGTCTTGCTGCATCTCATCAATGCGTTTTTGGGATAAACCGAGTTGAGCCGCAATCTCGAGGTCGCGTGACGTAGGGACAGGCGACTCCTCGTTTGCATTGTCTACGCTCTCCGTCACGGGCTGGACTTGATTTGATTCCGGAGTCGACGCGCATCCTGTAGTTTGAACTGCAGCCAAAAGGGCAGAGGCCAGAGTTACCATAAAACTCTTGTCAACACTCATTCTAGCCATCCTCTCCGCTGCTGACACTTGGTCCTACGTGCGCGAAGCCCGTTGCGGCGGCAACGTCCGCGTCTTTGTATTGTTCAACGGTTTTCTTTAGCCACTTATCGGTCTCGTCTACGCAAGACATCAACGCTTCTCCAACCATTTTTGCCGTCTGTGCCATTTGAAGCAATGCGGTAGCTGTTGCGCCTTCGGTAACACCCATGCAGGTGGAATTGAGAGAGCTTATCTGACCGCGCACAGTTTCGCGCAGGGCTGAAAGGTCATGCGAGATTCTTTCCGCTTCAGAACTGTTGACTTCAATCGTATAGTCAGCCACGAAATCACCACCTATTCCAGTATGTCATCGATTTGATCAAGTTCGAGTAGGTAGCCTGTGATCGTTGGCTCTAAGCTAGCATATGAATCCTTCAGCAGGCTGATTGCATCGGCCACCATATTCGCCTTTTCTACTAGCCCGCTTTCTACGTCCGGAGACTGCACGGCCTCGCTGACGTAGATGCGCTCAATAAGCTTATTCAAATTATAAGCGTCCGACTCAAATGAGCGCAGGGCCTTTTGTATGCGTAGCATCTGATCTGCCATCTCGCATTCTTTTACATAGAGGTCAGCCATAGAAACTCCTAACAGTCAAGACGCTTGTACCAGTAATCACTCATCACAGATATTGTATCAACGATACCTGCCAGTGCATACTTTCGTGCTTGCACTGGCAAAATCAGATATAAGTATTCAATACATTTGAAATTCAATAATTAAGGATGCTTATAGTAACTGACTTCATGATGGCGTCTATGGCGCTATCGAGCATCGAGATTATGGACGAGGCTATGCCCTGCATGAAGGAAAGATTGATTATGCCAAAGAATGGGTTCCTGCCAAAGAGTGCATTCCAACCTTGATACACCATGTGAATAGGCGAATTTTTGAATTGGCCAGCCAATTGTTTGAGGAATGCCAGCATCGCTTCGGTGAAGTTGTGCACCCTCAGTACATCGGCGACCCACTTTCCTGCGCGTGATATAGCTTTCCCTGCGTCACGAGCCCTCATCTTGGTCTTGGTTACGCCCTTGTACATCGCCACTTGAGCGGCAAAGATGCCGCCTATCGCAGAGGCTATGATGCCCAGAAGAGAGACGAGTCCTGGCGCTACTGCCACAAGCGCAGCTAACGCCGCCTCGCTAATTCCGAGCCACTTGGCAATGTCTGGCCCGTATTGCGCTAGGAGTGTCTGCAACCACTCGTCGCCCAGCAATGCGTTAAATAGCTCCGCGGACTCAGGGTATTCTTCGAAGAGTGCCAGAAGGATTCCCAGGGTTTTTGGATCCAGGTTGTCAGTAATCTGTTCTAGCAGCTTCTGGCGTTCCTCCTCACTCAGGTTTTTATCCCCAAGCTGAGTGGCGGCGGATACGATTTGGCCTAAAGAGTCGAGCAAGTATTTGCAATCATCTGGCGGCAGGTGTTGTTCGAGGAATATCGTAAGGTCATTGATGGCCTTGACGTGTTCGGCGGGGCCATCCACTTCGTTGTCGCTAAAACTGCTCTTGCCTGCGAGTATGCCTTCAGTGTACAAATGCTGCGTGGAATGCGACATGGGTGAGAAAGACAATATGCCCTTGAGATTCTCCATCCCTTCCCATTCATTGAACCCCGAGCCAAGCCAGTGTTCTTCTGCATCGTAACGTTGGTTCATCGCGCTTACGAAGCAGTTTTCGTTGCTGTAGTATGCTACCTTATAAGAGTTGTCGCTAGCGCGTTTTGCATGCTCGGGATCCTCAAAGTACGCCTGCGCATTGCCCGGTGCGTCAAAGGCGTAGGCACGGTCAATTCCGTCGCACTCGACTGCAACCAGCGCCGCCTCGTTGCCTCCTTTGGAGTGCCCGGTTGCATATACGTAGCAGTCACCGTACTTTTCCGCAATTGCAGCAGTTTGTTTGTTTGCGTAGTCGATGGCTTCTTGCTGGCTATTTGTGAGAGAATACCCGCTCTTTAGGTCTTCGTCCCATCCTTCAGGACTAGCAGTTCCTTGGTACGAGATGACCGCCTCATGGGTGTCGGGGTTGACTAGCGTTACCATCGCAGCTTTGTCAGCTTCGTTTCTTGTAACGTCCACGATCACCATATTGCCGATTGCGGGATCGGACTTTACGTTATCCAGCAAAGAATTCCACTGATTCTCATCGAAACCGGTGGGGATGTCATTCCTTACATCTGGGCTATCGACAAGTTCGGCAAGCGTGTGGCCCTCTGCTGGGCTGTAGGAGATGAAACATCCTTGTTCCCCGCCGCCTTCCGCTATCGCGTCGTGCGACTTAAACGCCTTTGTGTAGACGAGTGTAGCTAGAAAGGAGCTTTCTTCTGGTGTCATGCTGCATCAAACCCCACATTGCCGTGT
>ONMP01000329.1 GCA_900318935.1 uncultured Actinomycetes bacterium | reverse complement strand
CTTTGTGGACCTCAAGCGCGAGGGGAACTATGCCTACTGGCTCGCCTCGCCCGAAAAGGCCCTTTGCGACCAGCTGTACAAGCTGCCCCCAACAACAAGCCGCAGGACACTCGAACGGCTGCTCCTCGACGACCTGCGCATCGACGAAGATGGCCTGTGTGCACTCGACTCCTCGGTCGTCAGCTGCCTTGCCGAACGCTACCATAGCCGCAGCGTCTCACACCTAGCCTCCTACCTCGAAGGAGTCCATCGATGAACACCATGCTTGAGGCAATGCTCGCCCCCTATGAAGCTTCGACGCTGGAACATCGCAAACACGCCTTGCGGGAAGTGGCCCAGGAGATCATACTCTGCGGGCTGAGCCGAGCCGGATTCTTCGGCCCTGCCGCGTTCTACGGCGGGACGGCGCTGCGCATCTTCTACGGCCTCGACCGATTCTCCGAAGACATGGACTTCTCGCTCAGGCAGCCCAACGACACCTTCGACCTCAGGCCTTACCTCGTCTCCGCCAAGCGAGAATGCGAGGCATGGGGATTTCACTTCCGAATTGATGAGAAGCGCAAGACGCATGATTCGGCGATTAGGTCTGCCTTCCTTAAAGGCAACACGCGCGCTTGTCTTATTACGCTGTTCTCCGACGACGGCGTGGCCGATGCCATCATGCCGGGAGAGCTGATGCGAATCAAGCTCGAATTGGACACCGACCCAGCCCCGCATGCAACTTTCGAGCGCCAGTATCGACTCCTCCCCTCACCGTATGAAGTAGGGCTCTACGACACGCCGTCTCTCTTTGCAGGCAAGGTCCACGCCGTTATTGCGCGCGCATGGCGTTCGCGCGTGAAGGGACGCGACCTTTACGACTACGTTTTCTACCGTGCACGCAAGGCGCAGGTCAACCTCGCTCATCTCGAGGCAAAGCTACAGCAGACCGGTCAGCTAGGTAACGGGGAAACGCTGAACATCGAAGGCGTGCGACAGCTGCTTCGCGAGCGTTTTAAAAGCATCGACTACGCACAGGCAAAAGCAGACGTAATGCCCTTCGTCACAGACCCCGGGGCGCTCGACCTGTGGTCGGCCGAGTTCTTCTGCGCCATCACCGAAGGACTGGAAGAAGCCCCGCGCTTGCTTTAGCAGTACTTGCAGATGCTTGGCACTTCATGAGTCAACGGACATACTAGAGACTTGACAACAACCCTACGTCCCCTGTTAAGGTGCACGAACAAGAAAGCGCCCCGTGGAGGAGCGCTTGTTTTACCTGGTAGGGCACACCGCGAAAGAGTCGAACTCGGGGCGTGCGGGGGCCGTTGCGTGATTAGGTGCGGGCTCTAACATGAAAGCGTCTGCCCACCAGAGAACCCGAGCTGTCGTGCCGTGCGCCAGGTGGAGGCTCCCGTACAATCATGTGGTCCTAGATCATGCTCGATCGTTCTGTCAAGCCACTGCTTGTTCTCGGCGATTTCGGCCCCACCCCTAGTCAAAACGACCTTAAAGTTGTCTATACCTGGTACAAACTCGGGCTCGGCGAGCGCGCGCGACGCCATAGCACTCTTCATAAGGGGCACACCACTGCCATTGCCCTCCGCAGGCAGGCCTGAGCCGCCCGGGAGTGGCATGAGCGACATAAGCTTCATAAGAGCCGCATTTCGACACGCTGAGGTGCCGTCACCTATGTTCTCCTTTGTCTTACCGCCCCAGAGGCCCCCTGGGTTGGTAATCTCAAGACGGTCCGGGTATATGTCTACCGAAACGGCCTGCCCTTCGAAGTACTCCCCATACTCACGATGGACGATTGCATTCGCGAGGGCTTCTCGTATTACCTCTTCTGGTATCTCCAGCTCATCGTACCTTCCCGCACCCCTCACTATTGCGTTTCATCGCGAGGGATAGATCTACAGGATGCTCGCTGCCATGATGGAAAGCAACGTTTGATAAAATCCGGTCGTCCAGATCGTAGTAGATGCGCACGAAAATGGCTAAAAGAATAGCGCGAGATGTACAACGAGGGGGTGCATCTTGCGCTATTCATTATTGCTCAAGCCATTGAGGATGTAAGGTCACAGCGTCAAAACGCCAGCAGCAAGTTATAGCCCGCGAAAAAGACCTATCGAGAGGGGTTATCCCCTTTGATTGCCGCTAGCGGCAATCAAAGGGGATAACCCCTATTGATAGGCTGACACATCCTGGCCAGCCCGTGAACAGTAACCATGCGAGGCCGTGGGCAGGTTCCGCCCGCGAGGTCATGTGGGGATTAGAACTCGGGCGTTACGATCGGCGAGCTGGGCGGCTCCTGCTGAATCGCCTGGGACGACTCCTGTGGCTGAGCGGACGAGGCGGAGCACGAGTGACCCAGCAGCATGGCAAGTGCAACCACAAGGAGCGCCAGTCCCAGGAAGAGGGGCACGACCCAGCTTAGGGTGCCCCTGCGCGTCTGGCTTTC
>ONMP01000014.1 GCA_900318935.1 uncultured Actinomycetes bacterium | reverse complement strand
TTCCACCTCTTCGCTGAGCGCGTAATAGGACGCAAAACCATCCAGCGCGTGCGTCACTTCCAGAGAAGACATGAGACAAGCGTCGAACCCGATGATATCAAAGGCAGGATCCTTGATGTTCGGCTTATAGGCTCCTTTCAGTCCTTCCCGGACGTCTTCGAGACTCATCATGCTGTCAGAAAGCGAGTCGTGTCCGTAGCCGAAGACACCTCCTCCATGATTCCAGAGGACCAGCATTGTGTGATCTGCGGGATACTCCTTATTGCAGAATTTCAAGAAGGAAGTCAGCGTCTTCGGATCCGTGGTCCTCTGTACTGGCCGGTCATACACTTCCTTGAGTTCACCGTTTTTATACAGGAACCGCTGTGTACGGTTCGGATTCACCATCGGGTGGCTCCAACGGGTGGCGCCTCCTGTCTGGATCACGATCGAGATATTGTCAGACCATTTTCCTGCCGTCATTTCACCAATGTCTAGGGACGCGGCTCCGGGTCTGTCCGCCACGACCGGGCCGGAGCTTTGTCCTTCCCTTTGTGAAGCTGCCGGCGGTTTCGACGGGTAATAGAGATACGCCGGGAAATCCAAATCATTTTCTTTCAGTTCACTCGTGAAACTGTTCAGCCGGTTCGCTCTTTTTTCTCCGTTGATCGACGCCTGCATCGCCTGTTCTTCCTCGATCTGCTCCCCGACGATAGCAGAAAGATCATCCTCCCCTGCGTCTTCCAGATCGGACCCGGAGATATACACGCAGATGGTCCAGGTATCGTCTTTTCCTACCGGCGCTGTAGCATCAATGCGTTTCGCGCCCTCCTTGTCGATAGGCGAAAGGGCCTCGATCTGCTCCTGTGAGACCGGGTTGTTCTTGTTCTCGAACATCGAGTTAACGAACATATTCGGCACCACCTTCACCGCCCCGAATCCCAAGGCCGCAATGATCACCAGTGCAATGAATGGCTTCAGAAGATACAGTCTCGGAACACGGATGATCCACGGCGCGTCCCTGTAATGGTCCTTGAGCGCCTGGCGCCTCGCCGCCTTTTCCTGTTTCCAGCGCAGCCGGCGCGCCTTCCTGCGCAGAGCGGCCGTCGGGTACTTTTCCTTTTCTTCCATCTTGTGCTGACGCTGCTCTTCTTTCAGCCGCAGTTTGTCGGCTTTTGCCTGCCGCGTCATTTCCTGAAGTTCTTCTCTGGCTTCTTTTTTCTTTTCTTTATCCGCCATGATCGAATCCTTTCTCGATCTATTATGATCTGTTTTTCTTATTCTTTTCCGCAAGCCTTTCATCGTATTTCACGGCACTCGCAAACCCGCTGTTGCCTTTTTTATGGGCAATGATTGCTCCGATTACGAAGAATGCAATCAACGCAATCATGATCACCGCTACAATGATGTTGTCCATGTCGTCTCCTTTCATGATCCAGCCAAGCCAAACGCTGCCTCGCGACTATATTGTATTATACCACACAAATGGACTAGTCCGGTTGATATCGCCGTCTCTTCGTGTTATAATGCAGCCGGATACAAAAACTGACAGGTGCTGAAGCGTACACTTCAGGTAATAGGGAAACAGGTGCAAATCCTGCGCGAACTCGTCACTGTAATCGGATGGTTCACCGCTACGATGTCACTGGGGAAACCCGGGAAGGCAGCGGAGGAACAATGATCTGTAAGTCAGGAAACCTGCCTGTCTTTTAATCGGGGCATTCTTGCTTTTGCCCCTGGCCACGAGTCACTGGCGGAACAGAATACCTCTTTATTGAATGACTTGTTAAGAAGTTTCAAAAGGTCTTTGCTCCGTTACGCGAAGGCCTTTGTATTCGGATCAAGTTATTTTTATTTATCTAAGGAGGTTTTTGTTATGAAAAATCTTAGAAAATTCATTGCCATCGCGCTGTCACTGGTCATGGCGCTGGGCATGATGATGCTGGTCACAGGCTGCGGCGGCTCCTCAGAAGAAGCTGCTGAACCGGAAGAACAGGCTGAAGAATCAGCTGCAGATCCGGTTGCGGAATGCGCGAAGCTGATCGAAGCGATCCAGGTTCAGGAGCGGACAGAGGATACAGACGCGCAGTGCGAAGCTGCAAAGGCTGCCTATGACGCGCTGACCGACGAGCAGAAGGAAGAGAACGAAGACGTATTCGATTACTTCGGACGCGACACCGGCGATGCTTCCAAGGATGATCCGCTCAACGGCGATGAGATCGGCGAAAACGAACTGCTGGTAGTATCATTCGGTACTTCATTCAATGACAGCAGAGCCGCTGATATCGGCGGAATCGAAAAGGCCCTGCAGGAAGCTTATCCTGACTGGTCCGTCAGAAGAGCATTCACCGCTCAGATCATCATCAACCACGTAGCTGTTGACAACGGTGTCAAGAACCTGGTCGTACAGCCGACACACCTGATGCACGGTGCGGAATATGACGAGCTGAAGGGTGCAGTAGATGAGTATGCTGAAAAGTTCGAATCCGTAGAAATCGCTGAGCCGCTCCTCGGTGAAGTCGGTGCAGATGCATCCGCCATCAACGAAGACAAGGCTGCTGCTGCAGAAGCTCTCGTTGCTGAAGCAGTCAAGGTTTCAGACTACGACACACTGGATGCTGCGAAGGAAGACGGCACTGCATTCGTATTCATGGGACACGGAACTTCCCACGAAGCGAACGTGACCTATGACCAGATGCAGACACAGATGGATAAGCTCGGATATGAGAACGTGTTCGTAGGAACTGTTGAAGGCAACCCTCCTGACACAGCACTTCCGGAAGTCAAGAAAGCTGTAGAAGAAAAGGGTTACACCAAGATCATCCTCCGTCCGATGATGGTCGTTGCAGGTGACCACGCGAACAACGACATGGCCGGCGACTGGGGCGATGCTCTGGCAAACGGCGGCGAATTCGAAGTCGAAGGCGCTAAGGAACCTACTGACATCGGCAAAGGCTTCGGCAAAGACAACGTTTCAAGCCAGATCGAAGGCATGGGAAGAATTGCTGATATCCAGAAGATGTACGTAGAGCACACTGGAGCAGTGATCAAATAATCATTACTTATGAAACAGCGACTCCCGTCTCGGGATCGTTCATTCAGGAAATCCAAGGAGCGGGCGCGAGAACTACTCGACCCGCTCCTGCAATCTTAAGGATCAGTATTTAAGGATCAAAATCATGAAGAAATCATTATTTGCAATTCTGGCTGTTTTCATCATGGCAGCCTTCACACTTACCGGGTGCGGCTCAGGCAGTTCTGAAGAGGCTGCGGATCCCGGCATTCCGGACGGAACCTATGTGGCCACATTTACCACAGACAGCCCCATGTTCCATATCAGCGAAGCAAACAACGACAAAGGCATCCTCACCGTGAAAGACGGAAAGATGACAATGCACATCAGCCTGCAGTCGAAGAAAATAGTAAATCTCTACTACGGTCTGGCGGAGGACGCTCAGAAGGACGGCGCCGAGCTGATTGAGCCGACGACAGACAAGGTCACTTACAGCGACGGCTATGTCGATGAAGTATACGGTTTCGATATCCCTGTCCCCGCCATCGATGAGGAATTCGACCTGGCGCTCATTGGCAACCACGGCAACTGGTACGACCACAAGGTCAAAGTATCCAACCCTGTCGAAGGCGATGACATCCACGCCGGATCAGCGATCGATCTGGAAGACGGCGACTATCAGGTAGATGTCGCTAAGGAAGGCGGCACCGGCAAGGCTGAAATCGAAAGCCCTGCCCCGCTGAAAGTAGCAGATGGTAAGGCAACTCTGACCGTCAAATGGTCCAGCCCTCACTACGACTACATGATCGTAGACGGTGAGAAGTATGAGCCGGTCAATAAAGACGAACTCGCATCTGCGGACGAAGACAGCGGAATCGGTTCCATCTTCGAGATCCCGGTCACCGTTATGAACGAACCATTCACCGTCATCGCGGACACCACCGCCATGAGCGAACCCCATGAGATCGAGTACAAACTGACCCTCACGCTGGTCAAAGACTAAAAATGTGTCAAAAGGGACGGTTCTTTTGACACATTTCCAGAAAAACAAGGCCCTCAGAATCTGCTTAAATCCGGCAGTTTCTGAGGGTTTTTATTAACGTTCTAATTTCCCCGCATGCTCAGCCTGTTCAACCAGCTCGCGAATCCGCCCGTTGGCACTTCCAATCGGGAAGTCCGTCAGGATGACACGTTCGCAGGTTTCAATCAGAGACGCCGCCCGTGCAATGGCCTCCTCGCTGATTGGTTCAAATGCGGGTGTGGCAATCACTTCCGCTGCCAGCAGCCTGGCCAGCTGGTAATCGATATCGTTAGGTGCGAGGATGCCTGCAATAAACGGGGTGTCCTCTTTCTGCAGTTTGCGGTAGACGGGCACGCCGCTTCCGCCGGACGAAAGAACGAGCACTTTCGGTTCATTCACCTCTTCAACGTTGCTCTCACCCTCCCCGAACATGTGCCCGGTCGGCGCAGGCAGTTCGACCGTGGGATCGGCAAGGTGCGCGGGAGCCGTGCCATTGTCATAGACATCCGCGATGACTGGCTTCTCACTGTCCACCACAAAGACGCCAGAATCGTAGACGGTGTTTGTGGTCACCTGATTGCCCTCTTTGAGAACACCCGCATTGCCCGCCTTGTCGACGCCGCTCACCCTGAGTTGGTACTCGCCGTCGGCAGAGAAGCTCACGGTGCAGGTATGTCTATCCCCATCGGTCCTCCACTCGGAGCGTACAGGCCTCTGAGTGCGCTCCGCATGGTTGGTAAACGTCGTGACTTCCACCGTGAAAAGGTTCGGATCCCAGTTGTGCTCGTCGACGGTAATCGTCGCAGTACGTGCGCCGTTGTAGTAATCCTTACCGTTAGCTGCCTTTTGCCACGCTGCACCATCGTAGTCAACCGCAAACACAGGTGCCTTGGTGTCAATGGTGAACTCTTCGAGCTCAATCTTCTTGCTTGCGTTGCCGACCACGTCCACCAGCTGGGCGGACACGACATAGTCGCCGTCCTCCATGTGCCTCGAGACATCGGCCGTAAAGGCGCGGTCATAGCTGTAGTCCAAGTCGTTCTTTCCGTCTACGAGGTCACTTACCGTCACCGTTGCGCCAGGCCAATTCGTACTCTGAGCCTGAGCTCCAGCAATGTCCTTGGTGTACAGCACGGTAAGGATGGTCCGGGCAGGGTCGAGGCCCTTGTAGGCCTTGTCTCCCGCATACCCACGCAGGTACTTGAGCGTTCGCTCTGCTACATCCAGATGGATGGACTGAGACTGATTCAGGAAACGCGGGTAGGCCTTGAGCTGTCCAACACCCGTAATGTCGACCATCGAAAGCACGGGCGCAGTGTTGTCCTCTACGAGCAGGGTAGGATGATGCATCCGCTTATATTCCTGCTCCAAACGATAGGCTAAATCTACTGGGATTTCTGTTGTCTCACCACCGTCAAGGCCAATCTTGCCATCCTTCATCGTCCACTCGTGCCAGTTGCCCGCAAAGTCGGTAATGCGGACCTTCACTGCATCCGAGAAATCTTTGGCATCTTTGAGCGTGTCAATGATGAAGAACGTCTTCTCCTCGTTTTTGACAAGCGCAGTGCTCGCACTACTTTCATATAAGGCGTATCGCCCGCTGGGGTCAAAGAGCTCAATAGAACGGATGCCGTGTACGTCCTTGACCTTAAGCTCGATGGCATGCTTCTCCGCATCAGGTTTGCCAGTCGCCCCACTAAAGAAGTAGATGCGATTGTCCCCGTTCTTCGCCCCGTTCGCGATGGTTTTCCCACTGGCATCAAGAGTGAGCGTTGCCGGCGCCTTTGTAATGAGCGCACTCGTTATGGACGGGGCGGCAGTATCTACCACGAGATGCCGGTTGCCACGATAAGTCGTCTCCCCTTCCTCGGCTACCTTATCCTCGCCGACTGGTCCTCGACCACTCCTGTCCACAGCCTGAACGATAGGATTAATCTCGTACTCTCCATCGTCGTATGTCATCTCCAAGACGTAGTCGTAGGTTCGCGTGGTGGGATTCCAAACGCCATTGGAAGTGCAGTTATAGGTGATACCACCCTTTTTGTACCCAGCTCCACCCTCAAGAATCTCCTGTAGAGATACAGCAGCGTTGGCTGTCTTTGTGTTGAACGTCGTTTTGTCGGTAGCGAGGAAACGGTCGGAGATGGTCACCCTAACGATCGGCGCGTGGTCATAGTAGATGGTCGACATAGACGGGTCCTTATGGACCTGTTCGCCTTGCGGCGTGACATAACCCGTGGTCCTGCCAACGTAAGGAAACTCCATCTTCACTACGGGCGCTGCCTTGTCCACATTGAACAGATACGTGTATCCCACCGTCTCGGGGCTATCCTTGCGCACCGCAGCGTTGCCGGCCTTATCCGTGCCCGACACATTGATTGTGTACTTACCCTCATCGGGGAATTTGATGGTGTAGGTGTGCGTGTCACCATTATCGACCCAATCTTCGGGTCGATACTCAAAGACGAATGCCTCGTCACCATCTCGGGCATCATCCTGGCTGGCTTTTATGCTAAAGACCTCCGGATTCGGATCGAAGTTATGCTCCTCCACCGTGATGGTCGCGGTCAGCCCATCCGATCCAACCTTGTAATACGGCTCCCCGTCTTTGTCGTAGGTCGTAGCAGTGCCACCAGTATAGTCGACACTAATGGTAGGGGCCTTCGTGTCGACAGTGAACGAATCGAGCGCAACCCCATCGCCCTCATTACCCACCACGTCCTTGAGGCTGGCAGACACGTCATAGTCGCCATCCACATTGAATTCGCAATCATAGGTATAGTGCAGGCCATCCATTGCATCAACAAGATCGCCGACGGTCACTATCTGACCTGGTTTTTCTTTGCTCTGCGCTGTAGCACCCGCCTCATCCTTGGTATATGACACGGTAAGAACGGGACGCTTTGAATCAAGGCCATCGTAGCCATTGAACCCGCGTAAGTACTTGAGCGTTCGTTCCGTCACTTTCAAGTGGATGGCCGTAGCCTGGTTCACAAATCGCCGATTACCATAGACGGGCCATTCGCCTTCAATGTCAGGCAGTTCAATTATGGGTTTGACATTGTCCTCAATGAGTAGAGTCGGAGCGGGATCCAACTGTTTGCCATCTGCAGCTGAATAACGAAGCACACTCAGGAGGTCTTGCGCAGGAGCAGCTTCTTCCTGGCCGCCCTCCTTAACCTTGGACCTACCCTCGCCCTCGTCCATCGTCCAAACGCGATAGTTGCCTGCAAAGTCGGTGATTCTGACCTTAACAGTATTTGAGAAGTCGGCGTTATCCTTCAGTTGCTCAATGAGCTTGATCGTGACGTCGTCCTCCGACTTAAATCCGAGCATTGCCTCATTGCCTGCCGCCAACACATAACTCGAACCAGTATCATCAATCAGCTCGATAGAATAGATGCCGTGAGGCTCTTTGACCTGCAGGCAAATCGACTCTTCCTCATCTTTGCCCGCTGCGGTGAAGAAGTAGACACCGTTCCGCCCAAATACTTTACCCAAAGCATCTAAGGTTTCCGGCCTCTTCTTGATATAAGCAGTCGTAATGACCGGAGCCTTTGTATCAACCACGATTTTTTGTTTGCCTCCGTAGTTGGTCGAGCTATCGTTCGTCATTCGACCGCTTTTGTCTACAGCTTCGACCGTGAGCGCAGTGTACTCGCCGTCGGGATAGGTGACAGTAACGATGTACGGATCGCTTACATCAGCATGCGTGGCCACATACTTGATGTGCATGCCATCCTCATACCCCTCGCTCTTACCCTTAAGAATCGTAGCAAGCGACACACCATTGATCGTGGTACTACCCTCATCTAGGTAACGCTCGATTATCTCAACCGACACTTTCGCGTCATCTGCTTTGTCGAAATAGTCCGTGTCGCTAGGGTATTCCGCTTCGATATTTGGCGAGGTCACGCCATCAGGCTTGCTCCGTGCCTTATCGGACGGATAAGAAATATTCACATCGGGCTCCGTCTTGTCCACGGAGAACGTGCACTCATATCCCTCTGACTCAGGATCGTTTTTGTCGCGCAACGCAGTGTTGCCAGCCATGTCTTTGCCCGAAACGCCAATCGTGTACGTACCCTCATTGGGGAGGTTTATGGTGTAGGTGTGCATGTCACCGTTGTCGACCCATTCTTCGGGTCGATACTCGAAGACGAATGCCTCGTCACCAGCCCGGACATCATCTTGGCTGACACTTATCCTAAAGATTTCCGGATTCGGATCGAAGTTATGCTCCTCCACCGTGATGGTCGCGGTCAGGCCATTCTCGGTCTCCGGATGTACCTTCACGTACGCCCCGTCATTGACGGCAACCGGAGTATCGCCTTCCTTATACGCAACGGCAATGATGGGCGGCACTGGATCGACAACAAACTCTTCGATGGATGGCGTATTCGAGGGATTGCCCGCAATGTCGGTAAAGCCAGCTTCCACCCTATAGCGACCACCCGTAAGCAGACCTTTCGCAGTCTTATAGACATAAACTGGGTTATCGGCCTCGTCATACTCCACATTATTAATATCTATGTCATCAACCGTAACCTCAATGGGCGATTGATCATATGCAGATCCATCCTCGTTGCTGCGTTGATAGATGCGCATGACTGAGAGGCCTGGAACGTATTGTTGCAGCAGCGGGAAGTTAAGCTCCTTTATCCTGAGCTCTATCTGGACATCCTCATAGTCATCCTTATCGCCATACGACTTCCCAGTTTCTACACCAGAAAGCTCTAGTACGGGAGACGTATGGTCTTCAACGAGCTCAACCGGCGACTTGACCTCTTTGTCGGTCTCCGGGTATAACGTTGAATCCTTTAGGGTCCATGTTGACGTGTGTCCCGCCAAGTCGGTCACTTCAAGCAATTCGGCACTGTCAAACTCGGTTTCTTCAAGCAAATCGACAACAACTTCGCCATCCGTGAGTGTGTACTCTTTATCATAGACTGTGGCTTCAGTTCCGTCGGAACGCCTCATGACGACTTTTTTGATGCCATAGTTGTCACTGATGGCATAAATGAGCTGGGTATCTGCTTCACCTTCATTTTTGTTTTTGTTGAAGAAGAGAATCTTGCCCTGATCTTCGGAGCGCGTGACTAAGTTGGCATATGCGGATGCATTAACGCTGAAGGAGACGACCGGATCCTCGGTATCCACGATGAAAGGAGTAATCGCTTCACTCGTGACAAAGCCAGTCTCACCAGCCGCGGGATCATCCGCGGTCGCGGCAACGGCATAATAGTCTTTTGCTCGTACGACGGGGAGGTCATCAGCATGCTCACCCTGGGCGTACGTCACCGCCATCGTATAGGTGCCAGCTTCTGCATTCTTGTTGACATCGGAGAATGCTACGATGCCGTTTGCGCCATCCTTCACCTCGGAAAGCTTAACTCCCGCAACAGTAGTCGCGTCTTCGTCAATGTACTTGCCAGCAATTGATACATTAAAAGTCACGGGATCAGCAAAGTAGCGATCCTCCGAAGCAAGGTCTTGCGCCGAGGTCTTTTCAGCGATTACCTCCGGCTCGGCCGCAACTATGAAGGTCAGGGTCTTCACGTCTTCCTCATTGACCAGATTATTTAGAGAGTCCTGACCTGAGACCGTAACGGTATACTCGCCCTCCTCGGCAAACGTAATGATAGCCGTGTGTCTGGTTCCATCCGGCTTGTCCCAAGCCACCTTACCGCCATCAGCGATTACCTTGATTTTCTTCTGTGAGAAATTGAGGTCTTCGACCGTGACGGTCGCTTGGGCTTCTTTGGTTTCCTTATCAAGGCGAGCGACCGTTACCTCCGCATCGCCTTTCCTATAGGTCATGGCATTCGTTAGTTGAATCTCTTCGATGCGAGGAGCATCGCTGTCGATGATGACGCCCGAATAACTCTTCGTGACATTGTTGTCAGCCTGATCCTTTGCCACCACCTGGATTTCATACACGCCCTCATAGATTTTCGCGGACGTGAACGTATACCTGTTGCCTTTGCCTTTGGCCCACGTGCCCCCAAGCAACTCCCCATTGAGCGTGACACACGAACTGGTATCGCCGCCAGACGTGTCCAGATAATCACCCTCTATCGTAACGGCAAGCGTCTCACCAGAATACTTGGCGCCGTCTTTCAACCCCTTCTCTCCTTGCGGAGTTACGACCATGACCTTTGTAATCTTTGGCACAGACTTCTTGATGGTCAGCGGATACTGCGCGTCGAACTCTCTCAGAACATGGTCCGTCGCGTGCACCTCAACCGTGTAATTACCAGCATCAAGCACAGACAGGTCGAGCGATGCCTCATAATGGTACGTCTCTGGGTTGTAAGCAAATATATCTTCGGATGATACTACTACGTCGCTTTCGTCTTTTACGACCGCTCTCAATTCACTGAGGCACTCGTCAGCAACAGCCACCGAGATTGGTGTTCGCCCATTTGCGAGAACAGGATTCTGCGCAGAGGATGCGGTCAAATCCTTATGGCCAATCGTAAGCGATGCCAACGCAGGATTTGCTGCATCGATGACAAGCTTGCCGTTAGGATCGGCCTTCGCCACGCCATCTTCCATCGCACCGCCTATGACCTTGTCGATGGATTCCGTCGTGCCATATCCTTGTGCCACAATGTGCACAGCCACCTTACCCGTTATCCCCGTGAGAGTGGAAGTATATGCGTCACCATTCTTTTCGAATTGCGCCTTTGCGAGTTCCTCGCCCTTGTCATCCACTGCGCTAACGTATGACAACCCCATCATGAGCGCGTCATCGTCCACATTGACAACAATCCTTTGGAAGTCATCCGCAGCAACAACAGTAAGCTGCTCTAGCGCTCCCTCAGAATTGATATCGACGCCACCGTCCGCTTTCTCGAGCATGACGGATTGTATCGCTGGAGCCGCATCGTTCACGATGGTGAAGTCGTTCACATTTACCGTCTGAGCGTCAGACTCGAACTCCTTCTTGGCATCACCCTCGCCGTACTTCACGCCGAAGACGGTAACCGTAGGCCTGCTATACACCCCTGGCTTATCCAAGACTACGTCTGCGGTTATCTCTGTACCCTCGTCGTTGACTGTCAGCCCTTTCTCCGTGTCAGCGATTCCGCTTACACTGACCACTGCCCTAGCACCTTCTTCGAGTGCGAGCTGACTGCCCTTTATGCTGACATGTATCTTTCGACTTTTGTAATAAGTAGTCCCGTCGGCGATAGGATTATCGGCTACAAGATCGACGGATAAATTTGGTTTGCCCGCCTGAACTTCGTCCTTGGACTTCTCGTCACCAGCCGTATCATCCGTCTGTTCCTTAGATTCCTCATCCTTCTTGTCGGAATCATTCTTGTCGTCCTCTTTGTTGTCTTCCTCAGAAGACGACTGTGCGTTGAGCTTCCGATCGGATGGCGAGGACGATTGCTGATCTCCGTGCCAATCGCTTTCTTGCCCGGATTTCCAGTCTTGCTGCTCCTCGCTGCCGCTATCACGCTGCTCCGACTGCTGGCCCGTATACGCCGGTGCTGGCTCACCCCAATGGCTCACCTCTTGCGAGTCGCCCTGTGATTGGGATGCCGGAGCAAACTCCTCTTGGCTCGCTTCCGGCTGCGCAGGCTCCGGTTGGGATTCGGCCGTTGATTGTTGCCCCTGCCCATCGTCAGAAGCACCTTGCTGTGCCGCGTCCTCCAAGCCATAGACCGCCATCGGAGAGACTGGAATCAACGACGTGGCAAGAATCACAGACATGCTGCTGCACAGCACCCTGCGCCCTGCTTCTTTCAACATATCCGAAAGCGAATCGGCCGATACGGGCTTCAAGTGTTTGGGGTTGTACGCACTCATCCGGTACTCCTAACCTACCGATATGATCTCGCTCGAGTGAATGACCAAAATACTCTTGGTCACCACAAAATGCGGCACGTTGGTCGCGTTAGTACGTTCGACCTGCGTGGGCACTTCATCCTCGCTTCCATCGACCACAGTCGGCACATCGATATCATTCAGATAGTTCTCAGGCATATTGTTTCGATGGTAATATCCCTTCGAAGGCACCACAGTAGGTATGTCATCATTAATGTCATATGCGTCAGAATTAACGCCCACCATATCCCGTGACACCTTGCGCAGCTTGGTATCGACCACGGTATCCACTTCGTCCTCGGCCAGCTGAACCACGGCGCTAACATCGATATTCTCTTTCCTGTCCGCCGCCTTCAGATTAGACGCAGAACGAACGCCACGCGTATTCGCACGTTCACGCGAGACCGCTCCACGACTTCGCGCGGACCCTCTACCACGACGCTTTCTACCGGCCAGGTCATCTTGCACGCCCCGAATATCGTTGCTCACATAGTAGACGAGGGAAATAATGAGCAATACAGCAGCGACAACGAGCAGCACGATTCCCGCAATCATAAAGACGAATTGAGGTGTAATCATTTTGAAGTCGCCTCCTTGCCTTCGCCATCCTTCGAAGCCTGCTTCTTCACTTGCTCCCAGCGGTCGTCATAGACGCGGACTATGTTTGCTCGCGCATCGGCCTCGCCCTTGTCGACCTCTTCAAACATGGGCGTCGCAGCATCACTGAGGCGCGCAAAGTCTTCGAGTTCCCGCGCGTAGGCCATTACCGCATCAAGCAGTTTGGTTGTCCGCTCCTCAGCGACGCCTGCATCCCTGAACCCGGCCAGATATGTACTGGAGCTGATGGACTCGAAAGCCACCTGACACATTTTGAGTTTGACGATATTTGTCGCAGACTGAATCGAGGGCGGCTCCTCATCGGTACCGATGAGCATCTGCTCAAGCGTATCCCAAAACTCCCTGTAGCTACCTAGGACCTCACCACCCTCGCGATTGGCCTTAGCGACCTTGTTGTAGAAGGTCCCCAGCTTCACGTAAATAGCGGCAGAGTCCAGCTCAATCTGGTAAAGGTCATGACTGTCACCAGTATCTTGATCTGACGGGACGCTCGTTATCACTGGCTCGGGATGCGCGACAACGTCCTCAAACCAACGCAGCGCCTGAGTCATGTTCTCTATGGCTGCCTGACCACTCGCGGCTCCGAATGACCCTGATCCGCCGCCCGATTCATGCTTCGCTAAGGCATTGGCGTTCGCATAGTCGTAGTACACCAGATACATGATGCCCACGTTGTAACAAAGCTTGTTGTACTGGGGATTTGCTTCGAGGTCACGGCCGTACTGCTGCCAGATGCTCATCCAGCGCTTGGACTCCGTCGTCGTAAACATGTCATCTTTCTCGTATGCATCCAGCAAATCGAAGTAGGTGTCTATGCGCTCGGGGCTGACCTCGATAGCGCGCGTATACAACTCCTCAGCTGGAGAAGGATCCGCATCCAAGGTGATGAGACCACTTTTATCGTCCCTATCCGCCGTTGTGATTTGCTCTGTCGCATCCGCAAGGCTCGCTTCGTGTACGAGCGAGTCGTAGCTAAAGCTGCGGACCACGAAACTGATAACAAGGCATGCAATTCCCGCCACCAATGCGATGAGGGCAGCAATCACGCGATTCCTAAACCCATCAACCTTCTTCTTTTGTACCGCACGATATTCCTGCGTTAGTTCCTGGTAATGCTCCAAGTCGTAGCGCATCTCGGCCGCGGTCTGGTAGCGATCGGCGGGGTCATGCTCCGTAGCCTTCTGGATGATGTGTTCTAGACCCTCAGATAGCTGACCGTCCCACTCGCGTATGGGGCGCATCTCAAAGTCAACTACTTGCTTGCCGGTTTCTTCTGTGCGCACACGTGGCATATGCCCCGTCACCAGCGAGTATAACGTGGCGCCTAGCGCATAGATGTCGGCACGCGTGTCCACGGGAATCGACTTGTGTATCTCCCTATCGACTTGCTCGGGAGCTCCATAGCCACCTGTACCGATAATACGAGCATCGCTTGGACCAGACGGAAGCAGCTCCATGGAGATGCCAAAGTCGATGAGCTTCACGGTGTCATCGCCACGTAGCATGATGTTAGACGGCTTCATGTCACGATAGACAACCGGATAGCCATGTGGTGGCGGACCCTCATGAAGGTACTGAAGCACGTCACAGAGTTGGACGCCCCACTCTATAACGCGTTCCTGCTCGAAAGGCTCATCCTGTTGGCGGAGAACCTTGTTGAGCGCTGTTCCGTCGATGAAGTCCATGACCACAAAGATGGACGAGCCTGTGTCGATGATGTCCACGACGCGTGGAATGGCGGGATGGTCCAGCCTTTTGATGAAGTTCGCCTCATCCAGAATTGCTTGGCGATTGGCTGCGCTCTGCGAGCTAATAGCGGAAGGACGGAACTCTTTGACCGCCCACAACTTTTTGAGTCGCTTATCACGGCAGAGCCATACGTAACTCATGCCTCCGCGACCGATTGAAGTCACGATTTCGTATTTGTTGTCGATGATACGATTTGCGCCCGCTTCTGCCATCCTACGACTCATCTCCTTCCACCATCGTGGGGAGGTCCTCCTCGTCGGCCTCGACCATCGTGGGGAGGTCCTCCTCGTCGGCCTCGACCAACGTGGGGAGGTCCTCGGGAGGACTCTGCACGAGGTGCTCTTGCTTGTCGGCACACACAGCGATGACCGTAAGGTTGTCTTTCTCTCCGTGGCTGATGTCATACGCCACAACACTTTGGCACGCCTTGCGCAACTCGTCTTCGCTCGAAAGATCGACGTTCGCAAAGAAAGTGTCGATGCCCTGGTTTTCCGCCTTTCGATAGGCGCCGTCGCAGCACAGCACAAAGAGGTCCGTGGCCGTATACGTCCCCGTATAATACACGGGGCGCAGAATGCCCTCGGTCCCTACCGATTGCAGAATGACATGCTTTTTGTTATAGGTGGCCACTTCCTGCGGGGTTAATGCACCTTCGCGCAGCTTCTTTGCCAGAAGGGTTTGATCTTCAGTAATCTGCCGCATACCACGAGACCCAAGGCAATAGGCACGACAATCACCCACATGAGCCACGAGATAGCGACCGCCGCAAAAGAGCATGCCAGTGAAGGTCGTTCCCATGGTCAGCTTGTTTGCGCGGGCATGCACCTGAATCGTCTCGTTGAGATTTGCCAACATGATACCCCACACCGTCTGGACGATGTCAAAATCAAGTGGTAAGCCAACCTTCATCCCCGCCAGGAGCGTGGGCAACTCTTCGTTAAACCACTGAGCGAAACGATACGCGACGGTAGCGCTTGCAAGTTCCCCCGCAGACAGGCCACCAACGCCATCGCACACCACAGCCATGATTATCTCGCCGAAGCTTGTCTGCGCCACCTGTATGCAGCACGCGTCTTGGTTGACACTGCGCTTGGCTCCCTTATCTGTACATGCTGCCACGACTGCCATAGTGTGGGTCTCCCCCTTCCATTTCTATACTGTCAAACCCCTATATGGATCTTCCCACGAAGGCTAGAAACGCCTCTCGCATCTCCTTGCGACGCTTCTGGCTTACGGGTATTCGCTCCCCGCTGGAAAGGAGCACATACTCCTGCGAGAGCTCCTTGATGAAACCCATGTTTACCACGTAGCTTTTGTGGCACTGGACGAAACTGCTCGGCAGCTCTCTCTTTAGGTCGGAGAGCTTTCCGTATACCTCGACGGTCTCGCCCCCCACATGAATGCGCACTTTGCGCAACACGCTCTCAGCGAAGCTCACGCGGCCTGGCTGCACCTTGCGGATGCGTTGCTTCGTCTTTATGACGATGGGTTTCTCCAAGCGTGTGTCATGCTCTTTCAAGGCTTTGTCCAACGCATAGGCAATCTCATGCGCCTTGGCGTTCGGCGGCAACAAGAACGCGTAGTCGCCGCATTCCAGCACAAAAAGGTTTCGCGCTGAAACCCCCAAATACACAACCTGCTCCCTTGATCCAGGGGGAATCATCCGACGTATCGCCTCGACCACGTCGCGGCCACTCACACGCGAGCGCACGTCGCAAAAGACGGCGCCCACATCGTGCTTCGCGAGGATTTCGCCCAGCTCCCGCACGCCATCCACACGCAATAGGCCGAGCCCATAAGAAGCGCAGTGACCCTCAAGCACGCTGACCACGGTCGACGCGCGCGCATAGTCAGTGTCAAACACGATCACTAGTCGCTCCAAGAGAATAGTCCCCCGCTCAATGCAAGACGGCATGACACCACACACATGTTCATTATTGATGTAGTGTCCCATAAGAACAACCTGAATGCAAACTTTCCGTTTATCCGTTGCCATAAATGCTCTTTTTCGAACCGTAAATGCCAACTATGCGTTTGTGGCGCCCAGAACCCGCCCGCGCGGGAACGCCTAGCCCCGACGCCCGCGTGAACTCGAGTAGCGGCGCTCATGCTTCTCGTCCCGCTCGAAGATTATCATCCGGTCGGGCACCATCAGGTACCCGCCCAAGCGGCGGCCCGATCTGCGGTCGAACACCTCGCACCAGCCGGACTTCGCTCCGCGCGCGCGGTCGATGTCGGCCAGCTCGGACTCGAAGAGGAACGCGTCCTCCTCGTTGCTGAAGGCAGCGACAATCCTGCCGTTGCGGGTGACGAAATAGCGCGAGGCGCGGTCGATGGCTTCGGCGAGCTCGCGCTTCGCCCGCTCCTCGTGCGACTCCTCGCGCCCGGGCGCGGCGAGCCTCGGCGCCTCCGCCCCGTCCTGGGAGGCCATCTCCCTCGTCTTGCCGGCGAGCACGCCAACCGTCGCCGAGAGGACCGCCGCACGCTGGGCGGCGCGGACGGAGAGGTTCGCCGCATAGGCCGCCCCGGCTGCGTCGCCCCTGTCCTCGGCTCGCATGGCATCCCGCGCGTGCTCGACGGCCTCCTCAGTCGCCGCCTGTACGCCGCCGGCGGCCTTCTTCACGCTCGGAGCGTCACCCGCATGCGAGGCGTCGGCGCGCTCGGAGGCGCACATGGCGGCAACCGCCGCCCGTATCGCGTCCTTGGCGAGGCCGGCAGCCTTCGAGGCCATCTTCGCCTCCTCGGCCGCCTTGTTCGACGCAGCAAGCGCCTTGCCGGCGGCGCGGGTGACCCTAGTTGCTTTCTTCGACATAACAAAACCCCCTTCTTTGAGATCTGCTTCCGACGTTTCGTTCCTTACGTCGTGCCACGTCGGGCTGCTCGTCTCGCAGGGGGTCGTACCTGCGTCTCTCTTGGGGTCAATTCCCACGAGCTATGGTGCTCGGCGCGCGTGAAACGGCACGTCGAGACATGACTGTCCCGTAGTCATGTCGGCAGCAGAACTCGCGGAAATGGCTTTAGCTATATCATTGGTCGGGATTCCTCTCGAGACGCAATGTGCAACTAGAAGTGAGTATACCCAGAAGGCGGGAACTCATGCCTGTGATTTTGCGCAACGCAGGACAAATCAGCGCGGCACTCGTCACGTCCTCATGCTGAGAAGGCGCGTCGGCCTCATGAGGTATTAATCTTGCCCGGCTCTATATCGTCGTGAAGTACTAAGCGCCCCTCGAAGTTCGACCTCCGAGGGGCGCTCTGCAATCGATGTCGGCCGGCCGTTAGAACTTGGCGGCGAGCTCTTCTGCGAGGGCATCAAGCTGGGCGCGGGAGGCGTCGTTCAGGGCGCCACGGATGGTAACGTTGTTCTCGGCGTACTCAATGCCCGTAAACTTGTCGGTGATGGCCTTCATACCCTTGGTGGCTGCAGGCATCCAAGAGCCGTTCTCGACGAAGGCAATGGTGCGGTTCTGGTAGTCGTGGTCCTCGAGGTGGCTGATGAACGCGTGCATCGCCGGGAAGAAGCCACCGCAGTAGGTGGTCGTCGCCAGCACGAGGATGTTGTGCCGGAAGGCGTCCTCCACGGCCTCGGCCTGGTCGTCGCGAGCAAGGTCGGTGACCACCACGCGCGGACAGCCCTTGTCAGCGAGCATGCCGGCCAGCTCCTCGACGGCCTTCTTTGTGTGGCCGTAGACACTCGTGTAGGCAATCACGACGCCGGGGGTCTCGACCCCGTAGGCCGACCAGATCTGGTACAGGCCCAGATAGTGGTCGAGGTCCTCCTTGAGGATGGGGCCATGCAGCGGGCAGATGACCTGGACGTCGTACTTGGCGAGCTTCTTGAGCACGGCCTGGACGTTCTTACCGAACTTGCCCACGATGCCGAAGTAGTAGCGGCGCGCCTCGCAGTCCCAGTCCTCGTCCACGTCAAGCGCGCCGAACTTGCCGAACGCGTCGGCGGAGAAGAGGACCTTGTCGGCGGCATCGTAGGTAAACATGACCTCCGGCCAGTGGACGTTGGGCGCCATGATGAAGGTGAGCTCCTTGGCGCCGAGGGAGAGGGTCTGGCCCTCCTTGACGATCATGTTGCGGCCCTGGAACTTGGTACCAAAGTAGTTCTGCATCATGTTGAAGGCGCCGACCGTGGCGACGACCACGGTCTCGGGATACTTGTCGGTGAAGGCCATGAGGCTCGAGCTGTGGTCGGGCTCCATGTGCTGGACGATGAGGTAGTCGGGGGTGCGGCCATCGAGCGCCGCATCGAGCTTGCCCAGCCACTCGTCGGTGAAGTTCCCGTCGACGCCGTCCATGACCGCCACCTTCTCGTCGAGGATGACGTAGGAGTTGTAAGCCATGCCGTTGGGGATGATGTACTGGCCCTCAAAGAGATCGAGCTCATGGTCGTTGACGCCGATGTAGACGATGCCGTCTGCGATGTGCATGGTTGCCGCCTTTCGTGTAATTGTCGCCGTTGTGTGCGGGCGTTGTGCTTCCAGATGATGGTACGACAGCCAGGGCGTGTGCGCGACGATAACTCACAGGTAGCACACTTTTTTCGCTGAGCGCATGCAAGGGGCGAAACCCCCTTCGCACGTATCGTGAAAAAGAGAGTGCCACCGAATGTCGTGGTGGCACTCTCCCGTGAAAAGGTCTCCGCACGGCCCCACCATGAGTTGGGGCCATTGGGGGCCACGGCTTCGGCTAACGCTTACGACGGCGCCTGCCGATGATAATGGTCGACAGACCAGCACCTGCGGCCACCACCACCGAGCTGAGGCTCATGGGGTCGGCAGTCACAGGCGTGCCCGCCTTGGACGTGGAAGTGGTACCCGAGGTCGAGCCGGTGCCACCCGTCGAGGCGGTTCTCGTCGTCGATCCCGTTGTGCCATACGTGCTGGACGTACCGGACGTGCCCGTGTTCGACCCGGATGTAGAGTTGGTTCCAGAATTGGTCCCAGGACTTGTCCCGGGCTTGGCGCCGGGCTTGGCGTAGACGTTGACGATGGTGGCGCTTTGGGCGTTGCGAGCCGCCTCGTCAAAGGCATCGTCCGTACCCGCGAACGCAGCCGCGAAGGCTGTAGCACTATCGTAGTAGGCGGTGCTCGTGCTGAGGTCCTCGGCAACCGTCACCACTGCGATGGCAGGCATCGTGTTGTACGTCATTCCCTCGACCTTTGCCTCATCGCCTGGCATGACTTCCGTGATGGTGTAGTAATAAGTACCTGGCCTGCTGTAGGTAATCGCGCCGAACGACCCGGTAGCACCCGCCTTGACGGATACCGTGGTGTTCTCCGGCATCGTCTCCAATCCGAATGCGCTCATGTCGATGTCGAGGCCAAGAAGCTCCTTGGCTCCCTTGAGCTCAAAGTCGAAGTCGGCGTCGCCCTCGTAGGCATCTCCCGTCACTGCCTTGCTAACCTTGAGCGTGGCCGCTCCGACCTCGGGTCCCGGCCCCGGTTCGGGCTCGGGCTCCGGCTCGGGTTCTGGCTCAGGCTCGGTCTGCTTGCTGTAGGTGTTGGTTATCGTCATCTCCGCCGTTTCGAAGGCCTCGACGTCAACGGATTGGTTCTCTTCGTCACCCGCGCTGAAGCTCGTGGCGACGTCATAGCCATCGACCTCCGCGTTCTCTTCGGAGACGGTGTATTCGCCAGGCACGAGGCCCTCAATGGTCCACGATCCGTCCTCGTCAAACTCGGCATAGGACTTCGTCTCGCTGAAATCGTCGGGGCCAGTAACGGTGAAGGTGACGCCGCCCTTGTCTTCGTCGGCAATCTCTTCGCCCTCAAAGACCTTCGTCAGCTTGAGCAAGCCCCTCTCGGTGTAGGTATTCGTGATGAGAGCCGCGTCGGCCTCGTCGGCATCGCCGGCCTCGACCTCGTCCTTCGTGCCGTAGCTTACCCTCGTGGTAAGGTCCGCGTTCACATCCACGCGCGCCCACACGGGTTCGGTAGCGTACGTCACGCCCCGCGAAGGCTCATCGGGAACCACCTCGGTGATGGCGTAGTAATAGGCACCTGACGCGTTGTATGCGACGGTACCGAAGCTGGCAGTCTCGCCCGCCTTGGCCTTCACGGTCTCCGTCTCGGGCATCGGCGCTCCGTCGGCGGCTTCAAGCGCGAACTCGAACTCGTCGTCACCCTCGTAGGTGTCGCCCGCCATCTCCTTGGCGACCTTGAGCTCCGCCTTGGACATGGTGTAGGTGCTCTCGAAGGGGATGGCGGTCGCCGGACTCCCGTTCTCGCCCTCTTCGTAGACGTACTCGGTGCCCTCACCCTGCGTGACCTGCTCACGGGTTCCGTAGTAAATCTTGGGCGTGAGATTCTCGTCATCCTTCTTGAGTTCGACGCGTACCCACACGGGCTCGCTTGCATAGCTCATGCCAAACTCGTCGCCCGGCACTTCGGTGATGGCGTAGTAATAGGTTCCCTCGCGAGTCGCATAGGCGATGCTGTCGAACGCGACCATCGGGTAGGTCCCGTCCTCGCCCTTCACCATCGTGACCTCGGTGTTCATCGGCAGGGTGTCCGCATCGTTCGTGGAGCCTTCCGCCTTGGCGATAACGTACTTGAACTCCTCGTCACCCTTGTAGGCGTCGCTGTCGGAGCCAAAGCGTTTCTCGACGGCAATCTTGGCGATGCGGGTTACGCATTGATACCTGTTGTAGACGTCGATGACCTTCGGCGTTGCGCCGTCCAAGGTGATGACGTGCTCGGACTCGGAGCCGCTTTCGGCATCGCTGCCGCCTCCGTACTCAACGGTGCTGCTGTATCCGTTGATCTCGACGCTGGTCCTCTCCTCGCGCACGACGTACTTACCGGTCCTAAGGCCGTCCAACGTCCACGTGAGAACTCCCGTGCTGCCGTCAGCCTCAAAGTCGGAGAGGGCCTTGCGCTGGACGGTACCGTCCGGATACGTGACGACAAAGGTCACCGAGTTCAGAATCGACGCGATTTCCTCGTTGGTCAGGCCCTCGATACCGACGTTGTGCTTCTTGATCTGGAGCGTCGCGTTGATGGCGTTCGTGAATTGGACCTCGCTGCGCACGCCATCCACGTTCTTGCCCACGGTTCCGACGACCTTGTTGGACACCGTACCGGCATCGCTCGTCTGTGTGACGTCCTTGCCGTCCTGCGTCACCCTGATGAGGCCAAAGTCCTCAGTGGGCTCCTCGGTCACGGTATAGGTGACACCGACGGGCATCTTTTGGAGGAGCAGGCTCTCGTTGGCGCCTAAGGCCAGGAGATTGCGCTTGTCCTCTCCACGCGAGTCGTCGCAGTAGCGATAGCCCTTGGCCCCGCCTTCGTCCTCATAGGATTCGAAAGTGACGGTCAGTTCTTTGGCACTGCCGTCGGCGAGCGTCCGGACGGCGGGAACCTCGACCAGCTCGCCACCGTCATCGTCCACCGTGATGGGATATGCGCCAAGCAAGTCACCCTTGAGGATGAGTGAGAACTCGAACGCCACCTCACCCGCGCCTGCGTCGCCCTCAAGAACCTTGGCGACAAGAAGGTCCGCGACCTCCTCGTCGGTCACGGTACCCGCAAGGCCCTTCAGCCCGTCGGTAGTCGTAAGCTTGACCTCGCCAGCCTCCACGTTGCCCGCGAGGCTCGTGAGTATCGTCGCGCGTGTCTGCTCGTCACCGTCCCACGCCGTGCCGTGCTCGGCCACGACTTCGAACGTGATGGGGTCTGCCACCCGGAAACCTGCGGGCGCATCGGTCTCGGTGAGGTCGTAGATGCCGTCGTCAAGACCCACGGCACCGAAGCGATTCTGCCTGCTGGTAAGCGCGACCTCCTTGCTCGTGCCGTTGGCTAGCCGCTTCTCGAGCTTGAACTTCGCGCCGTTGAGAGCGTCGCCACGCGGATCCACCTTGCTGATGTCCAGCCCGTAGGTAAAGATGAGCTGACTGCTCCATGGCGTGCTCGTCTCGCCGCTGCTCTGGGTTGAAAGCCCGCCGTCGGCTGCGCCGAAGTCACCGCCGTAGCTCATCCGTACGCGGTTGACGTTGCCTTCTGCACCAAGCTTTGCCGCGCCGTTGAGCTTGGCCGTGAAGTCCACCTGCACGGTGGCAGCGTTAATCGCGGAGTCGTCGATGGTCGCACCGTCCTTGCCCGCCCAGTCGAGCTGGAGAGTAAAGCCGTGGCCGGAGGGTGTAAGCGTATAGGCATCGGACGCGACCTCGGAACCAGCCACGGTAACCTTGCTGATCTTGTTGAACGTGAGGCCGTCTTCCATCTGGTCGTCAAACGTCATGCGATATTGCTGGTAGCGCGTCACGTCGTCGGGAAGCGTGGCGGTGAGTCGGAAGGGAATCGCATCGCCGATGGCGTAGTCGGCGACGTCCTGCCACCCACTCGACTGTCCCGTGGTCGCGTTTGCGTCCTTGACCTTTGCCGTGAAGCTCGTCGTGCCAGCTTGGTAGGTGTTGACGAACGACGCGACAGACGGCGTCTCCGAGATGAATCCGGTGTCGCCCGTCTTGCTCGTCAGCGTGAAACGTTCGACGGGGGTCTCGGTCACCGTGTACGCGATGTCGGTGGGCAGGCCTGTTGCATGCTTGGTCTGGCCGCTCTTGAGCGCGAACTCAGCCACGCCGCCATTGAACACCATGTCGCCGTAGGTACCGTTGAGTGACGCACCATCGAGCGCGACGGTGAAGTTGAACTCCTGGTCGAGGGTCGACGCGATGTCAGACACGACCTCCTTCGATACCGTGAGTTCGCCCGTTACGCGCTTGTTGACAATCGTTGCCTTGGCGCCTTCAGAGGTGACCGTACCCGTCGCGCCCTCACTCCCGGCAATCTCAAAGCCCGTATTCTCCGACTCGGTAATCGAATAGCCCAGACCGAGCGGCAGCCCGTCCATAATGACCGTATCTCCACCGCGTAGGTATACCGTCGCCAAGCCATTGACGAAGGTCACAGGTCCATACTGCTTGCCCACGTTACCACCGACGGTACGGTCTTCGAGCATGACCTGGAGCCTAAAGGGTATGTCCTTGTCAGCCTCGCGATCGGAGACGAGCGACTTGGTGAGAATGATGCTCCCCTCTCCGCGCGTGTTGGTGACGGTGACCGTCGTGGGAGCGCTTCTGATCGTACCGCCGGGGCCATTCTCCCACGAGACCTCGTAACCCACGACCGATGACTCGGACACGGTGTAGTGAACGCCAGTGGGCAATCCTGTGGCGGTGCTGGACTCGCCATCCCTGAGCACGAACGTGGCGTAGCCGTTGGTGAAGTTCATGTCGCCATAGGTGCCGTTGATGCCCTTGTCGTCAAGACGTACCGCCAGTATGAATTGCTGCGCGTGGTCGTCATCCGCCTCCGACTTCACGACCTTGTGCACCGTAAGGTCACCCGTCGTGTGGGTGTTGGTAAAGCTGGCAGCGGCGACGGTTCCGGCCTCGATGGTTCCGGTGTCACCCTCCTTGGCCACGGTCATGCCGCTGGCCGCCGCCTCGCTCACGGCATAGGTGAGACCTGCAGGGAGATTCCGCGCCGTGAGCGTCTCGCCGTCCTTGAGCGAGAAGGTCGCGGTTCCCTTGGAGAAGGCCATTTGTCCGTAGGTGCCAGTCACCTTGTCGGCGCCATCGCCAGACAGCGTGACGGTGAAGTTGAACGATGCGCTCGCATCTGCCGAAGCCTTCGAGACGAGCTTCTTGGTTACGGAGAGCCCACCTTCCTGACGCGCGTTTGTGGCCTCTACCGCAGTAGGTATCTCTATGTAATCGCGGTAGGTTCGCGGTTCGCCGTCGTCGTCAACGTACTCCTCGACCACGACGCGCTCCTGGTAGGTTATGGTGCCTGTCTGTCCTCCCCACGTGGTCTTGAAGCCATCTGCGCTCGCCTCGGACACGGTATAGCCCACACCCACAGGCAGGCCTTCGATGACCTTGGTCTCGCCATCGGCCAGCGTGAATGTCTGGGAGACGCCCTTCTCAACCACGAGATCCTCGTACTCGGCATCCTCCTCGTCGGCAATGATGTCGTACGTCGCGTCAATTTCCTTGTCGAGCGAAAGAGTGAACTCGAACTGCTTGTCATGGTCGGCGGCGGTGTGGCTTGCGACCTTCTTTGTCACCGCAAGGCTGGCCCTGTCACGACTGTTGCTGACGGAACCATCGTTGGGTATGCTCAGGTCGTACTCAAACCAATTGCCTTCAATGCCCCGGTAGCCAATCCTGCCCACCGCGTTCGTGATCTGCTTGGGACGCACGACGCCGTTGTCCATCTCGGCGAAGCTGTAGCCAAGGCCCTTGGGCAGACCCTCGGCCGTCTTCGTCTGTCCGTCCTTCAGCGTGAACTCGGCCACGCCGTCCTTGAATGTCATCTCGCCATACGTACCGCTGATGGAGGAGTCCTCGAGCTCCACGCGGAAGGAGAACTCCTCGTCGGTGTCACCGGGAACCTCGCTCTTGACTTCTTTGCCGATGACCAAGCCCCCCACCTCGAGCTCATTGGTAAAGATAACGTAGTCCGTCATGTTTGCGGTTACTTTGGCTGACTTACCCACATCCGACAGCACGCCAGTCGTCGACTTGTCGTAGTGCCAAGCTCGCACGAGATTGCCCTGTTCGTCGTAGAATGCCTCCCACTCGTCGTGCATCTGTGCTTCGATAAGTTTGTTATCCTCATAGAGTTTTCGATACTCCGCCTTGGGTTGGTGCATGTTGGCGCCCCACTGGTCCTGCACGTCCTCCCAGATGAGGTCGTAGTCGACGTAGTAGATCTTGCCACCCGTGGAGTTGATCCAGGTAGTGGCATAGCCGTCGACGTGCTCCTCAGTAACGCTGTAGCTGGTACCCACGGGGATGGCATACAGCTCGTTGCCTTTGTCGTCGGTCGTGGCGGTGGACTTGGTCTCACCAGCCTTGAGCGTGAAGGTTGCCACGCCCTTGGTGAAGGTCATGTCGCCGAACGTACCGTTGATAGTATTGTCAGCCAGTACCACGGTCACGGAGAACGCCTGGCCTTTGGTCGCGGCGTTGCCGCCCTTCACAACCTTGCGCACTTCGATGTTGCCATTCTCGCGCGTGTTGGTAAAGGTGACGGTAGGACTCTTGCCCTGCGTGATCTGGCCCTCGGCCGAGCCCGAGACCTTTGTGGTGAAGCCTGCCGCCTTCGCTTCCTCCACCTTATACGTCAGGCCCTCCTCGAGGCCAATCGCATAGGCCGACTCGCCGCCCTTGAGCTTGAGATGAGCCACGCCGTTCTCGAATGTCATGTCGCCGTAGGTGCCGTTCACGTCGGTGTCGGATAGCGTGACGGTAAAGTCGAAGCGCGTGGACTTGTCCTTGCCACTGTTGCTCTTTAGCACCTTGCGCACGCAGAAGCCGCCTTCGTCGTGGACGTTGCGGAAGTGCGCAGCAGAGGGCGTGGAAGAAATCGTGCCCTTCTCACCCGTACTCGTAGCGGTGAACTCCTCGTTGGCCGCCTCGGTCACCTCATAGTCCAGACCGACGGGAAGGCCCGTTGCCACCTTGCTTTCGTCGTGCTTGAGGCCAAACGTGGCGACGCCGTTGGTGAACTCCATCTCGCCATACGTACCGTTGACGGCTGCACCCTCGTCGCCCTTGAGCGTCACCGTGAACCCGAACGTCGTGTCGTAGTCCGCCTCGTCGCTACTCAGCACGTCTTTGTGAACCTCGAGCTCGCCAGTGTCGCGGATGTTCGTCAGCTCCACCTTCGCCTGCTTGCCGCGCTTGATGGTGCCCGTCGCGGAACCGGCAGTCCATTCGGCGACGAAGCCTGCGGGGGTCTTTTCCGCCACGGTGTACGTGGTGTTTGCCGGAATGCCCATCGCGGCACAGGTCTGGCCGTCCGCCAGGGTAAAGGTCGCCACGCCATCCACGAACTCCATGCTACCGTATGTGCCGGTAAGCGGCGCACCCAGCGACACGGTAAACTCGAACGGCTTGGCCTTGTCGGCCTCAATCGCACTCTGAACCTTCTTGCCCACCTCAAGGCCGCCCTCGTCACGCACGTTGGTAAAGTCTGCTGCGGCAGGCGCCTTCTCGATTGTGCCCGTGATGTAGGGGTTGTTGTTTCCGTCAGTAGCGAGTGGTTTCGTCTCGCCCGTGCGCATGGTGACGAAGCCAGGCACGGCGTTTTCGGTGACGGTGTAGTCGATGCCCACAGGCAGCTCGGTAGCTGTCTTGGTCTGTCCGTTCCTGAGCGTGATGGTTGCGACGCCGTTGGTGAACTTCATGTCGCCAAACGTGCCCGTGATGGTTGCACCCCTCAGTGCGACCGTAAAGACAAACTCGCGATTCTTGTCCTGTGCATTGTCGCTCGTCACCTTCTTTGAAACGGCCAAGCTGCTGGTCTGACGCGTGTTCTCGAAGGTAACCACAGACGGAGTGGTGGAGATGACGCCCTCGCTGCCAGACGCGGCACTGGTCTGGAAGCCCTCGAGCTGCTCCTCCGTCACCACATAGCTGACGTCGGTGGGCAGACCGGTTGCCGTTGTCTGTTCACCGCCCTTGAGGATAACGGTTGCCTTGCCGTCTTCAAAGGTGATGTCGCCGAAGGCACCGTTGATGGTGGCGTCGTCAAGGGTGATGACAAAGACGAACTCTTGGCTCGCATCCTCGTCCTTGAGCGAGACGAGCTTCTTCTCGATCGTGAGGTCGCCCGTCTCACGCTCGTTGGTAAAGGTTGCTTTGGAAGGCTCCGCTGCTATCGTGCCCGTGTCTCCCTGCTTTTGCGTGAGTTGGAAGCCGTCAGCAGGGATCTCGCTGACGGTATAGGTGGCACCCACGGGCAGGCCCTCGATCGTCTTTGACTCGCCGCCCTTGAGCGCAATCGTCGCCACGCCGTCGCTCAGCTGCACATCGCCGAACTTCTTGTTGGCTGCGCTGGCGGAGAGGCCATCGATCGTGACGGTGAAGTCGAACTTCTGCTTGGCATCAGCCGCGCGCTTGGACTCCAATCGCTTCGACACCGTGAGCTTGCCCACGGGACGTGTGTTGGTAAACGTGACCTTGCTGGGCGTGATGCTGATGACGCCCTCCTCGTTGACCGCCTTGACCTCATAGGGCTCGGAATCGGTCTCGGCGACCGTGTAGGTGATGCCCACGGGCAGACCCGTCGCCTTGGCCGTTTGCCCGTCCTTGAGCGTGACGGTAGCAACGCCCTTCGTGAACGCGAGGTCGCCATACGTCTTTGTGATCGTGTTGTCGCCCAATGTGACGGTGAAGGAGAACTCCCGTCCTTCGTCAGACGCCAGATCAGCTTCGAATTCCTTAGTGATCTCGAGGTCGCCCTTGAGGCGAGTATTGGTAAACGTCGCCGCGCTCGGGCCATCTGTGCTTATCGTGCCCTCGGCATCGCCCTCGACGCTCGTTTCGTAGCCAGAGACCGGCGTCTCGACGATGGTGTAGCCGATGCCAGCAGGCAAGCCGGTCACCATCGCCTTTTGGCCATCCTTGAGATTGATGGTTGCCACGCTATCGACGAAGGTCAGGTCTCCATAGGTCTTGTTGATGCCCTTCTCGGCCAGCGTGACGGTAAAGGTGAACGGCAGCTGCTTGTCGGCCTCCACGTCCGAGACGACCTGCTTCGAGAACTCGAGCGCTCCCAGATTTCGCACGTTAAAGAAGTGCAGCAGAGCCGTTTCGTCTTGCTCAATACGACCCGTAGCGGCATCGCCGTCTTGCAGGAAAGAGCCATAGAGGCTCTGGTCGGCCTCGCTCATCTCTTCCTTCACGTCGTAGGTGGCATTCACGGGCAAGTCGATTCCCATCTTTGCCTCGCCGTTCTTGAGCGTGACCGTGGCATCGCCGCTCTCGTCAAACGTCATGTCTCCGAAGGTACCCGTGACAGGTGCGCCACCATTCTCAACGTGCACCTTAAACGCGAACTCCTTGGCGCTCAGGTCGCTTGGCACGTCAGATTCGACGGTCTTGTACAGCACGAGACCGCTCGTCTTTCGCACGTTGGAGAACTTCGCCTCTTGCTTGGCCTTCGTGATAGTGCCACGTGTGCCCGTAGCGCCTGCGAGGATGAATTCGTTGTCCGGCCTCTCGTACACGACGTAATCTATGCCGTAGGGCAGACCCCTCACGTGAATCGTCTCGCCATCAGCGAGCGCGAACAAGCACGTACTGTTCTGGAATACCAGATCCCCAAAGACGCCGGTCAGGCTCTCCTCACTCAACTCCATGGTAAACATGAACGGCCTGTCTTTGTCCTCGGGTATGCTGGAGATGACCTCCTTGCTTATGTCCAAATCACCGTAGAGGCGCTCGTTGACGACATCTAGCTTCGTCGTCTCGTTCTTTGAAATGGTGCCCTTATACGTAGTGCCCTTTTGCGACCCGGACCACGTGACGTCGAATCCCTTGGCCTTATCCTCATCCTCTGTAATGGTGTAGCTCGTTCCCGATGGGATGCCCTCGATAAGCTTGGATTCGCCGTTTTTGAGCGAGAACGAAGCTTCGCCAGACAAGAAGGTCAAATCACCATACTTACCAGTGATGCCTTTGTCGTCGAGTTCCATCGTGAAATCGAACGACTCATAGGCGTCGGGCTCATACGTGCTCAGTATCGTCTTGGTCACTTTGAGGTTGCCCACTATGCGCTTGTTGGTGAACTCGGCTTGAGACGGCCTTTCCTCAATGTATCCAGAGGCCTTTTTCTTCGTGACCGTATAGTCAGGATAATCGTCCTCTTCCACTACATAGTAGAGACCGCACGGAAGCCCCGTCGCATGGGGTGTGATGCCGCCGCTCGCAATCGTGCTGCCAACGCCATTATGGAAGTCAACGTCGCCGTAGGTACCATCGACGGCTTCGGCCACCTCCGAGCAAGTGTCGTCGGTATAGAGCGTAATCGTAAACCTGAACTGCTTGACGATCTCACTGAGCGAAGGGCTCGCCGTTACCTTGTGTATGGAGAGCTCTCCCTCGAGGCGCTCGTTGACGGCCTCTATCACCACCACTGCGCCTTCCGTTGGGACGGTAAAGACACCGCTCTCGTAGCCTTCGGGCCAACGGGCCTCCATGCCCAAGTTTACGTTCTCGCGCAGTTTGAAAGGCATGCCCGAAGGAAGGCCCGTCACGTTGATGCTGTCGCCCTCTTTGAGGTGCTCCGTGTGGTCGCCGATGCGCACCAGCAGCTCGCCGGACAGGATCAGGTCAAACTCCTGGCCGGAGTGGGAGTGGGTGTGGATGGGCTGGTTCTGCAGCTCCTCGGAGTAGCTGTAGGTGACCCAGAAGGGCTCGCCGATCTTCTGGCTGAACAGCGGCGCAAGGTTGCTGATCTCGATGCCCTCCTCGCGGGCGGTGATGGTGGCTTCGCCCTTGCGGGTGACGGTGTAGGAGCGCAGGTTGGCGCTGCGGCCCTCGATCAGGTCGGTGATGTCCACGCCGAAGATGCGCGCGCAGTTGTGGATGAACGTGAAGGGCAGGTCGGCCTTGCCGGCCTCGTAGTCCATGTAGGTTTCCACGTCCAGCTTGGTCTGCTCGGCCATGTAGACCACCGAATAGCCCGCGATCTCGCGCAGGGCCTTGATTCGGGTACCCA
>ONMP01000357.1 GCA_900318935.1 uncultured Actinomycetes bacterium | reverse complement strand
CCTTACTCTGTGTCTGCGCTCACTTCCAGCGGTGCGCTCGTACTTACGTCCCAGGTCGTGGACGAGGAATACGTTCAGGAGGATCAGGAGCTGCTGGAGCTTGAAGATGGCGAGAGCGCTACCAATGACGGGTCCAACCAGGAACCATTCCCCTTTCCCCCTCCGCACCGTGAGGCAAAGGGTGTGACCTCTAACATCTACTACACGTCATTGGTGGCTGGATATCTCAGAACCAGCGGCAGTGCCACTCTCGTGACCATCGATGATACTAACGTCACCCTTGAAAAGCGCAACGGTGGGCAAACGGTTGCGCTTGGGGTGGATGGCATCTCGGGCAACGAGGTCGAGAGCCCGGTGAGCATCGCGCAGTTCACTCGCGAATATGAGTGCAAGCATGCCTCTGTGAGCGTCTCAAAGACGAACGAAGCTGGACGAACCCTCAGCGGTGCGACCTTTGCTCTGCGGCGGGGAGAGGCCTTCCTTGGTACGTATGCGGGCGGAGATTTCACTCTGTCTACTGAGGATGACGCGCTAGCTCCGTTTCTTCCAGCAGCGGGGGAGACGAGTGCTTGGATGCTCCAGGAGACGGAGGCGCCCCGCGGTTATGTCAAAAGCGACACGCAACACGAGGTTGTGGTTTCCGCTTCGGCGGACGAGCGGCTTGACGGTCGGACATACGTGAACACGACCACGTACGCTATGACGATAGATGGTGGGCAATCGCTCGTGGTCTCTAACAAGAAGATCCCGGCAGACGCGGGCGGTTCGTCCGGCTCGCCTGGGACGAGTGCCAATAAGGGAAATGACAGCGTTCGCAAGCAGACGACTCATTCAGCGTTGCCTAAGACGGGAGATGCGAGCGATGCTCGTGCCGCTGCAGTCGCAAGTATCGGTCTGCTTCTGCTGACAGCGGGGTTGGCCGTGCGCCGCATGGGTCTTGCGCCGCGATAAGGCGGGCCGCGTTAGTGTTTTCGCACAAAACGGAGTGAGGTGGCACCGTTAAACAGCCTTCTCGGGACCTCTCTTGGACGATGTTCGACCTATGCACGAATTTTCGGCGACCTTACGAGTATCAAGGCAACAAAACCGCAGGTCGCGGATGCCCGATACTCGATGGGTTCGCAAAAAAGCGTACATAGGTCGAACATCGTCCACAGGACTCACCGAACGGCCCTCTCAGGGTCGGTAATGCATGCGATCCTAGCCCAAATCCGCGCCGTTCGAAGCGATGACCTTCGCGTACCACCAGAAGCTATCCTTGCGGAAGCGGTCGTAAGTGCCGTTGCCCGCATCATCCGCGTCCACGTAGATGAATCCATAGCGCTTGGATATCTCGGTCTTGGAGGTAGAGACCAGATCGATGCAACCCCACGGGGTGTAGCCAATAACCTCGACGCCATCGTCCATGGCGTGGCCGATCTCGGCGATGTGACGACGCAGGTAGTCGATCCGATAGTCGTCGTGCACTCGCAGCTGTCCGTCTTCAACGACTGCGGTGTCACGTGCGCCAAGCCCGTTCTCGACGATCATGATGGGCAGCTGGTAGCGGTCGTACAGGCGGTTGAGCGTAATGCGCAGGCCCACGGGATCGATGGGCCAGTCCCATTCCGACAGCTCGAGGTAGGGATTGCGTAGCCCGCGCACGAAGGTGCCGAGTGGTTCCCGCTTTTCCGGATTGCCGCTGGCCACCCAGGTCATGTAGTACGAGATGGCGATATAGTCGATTTTCGTCGAGGCGATGTCATCGAGGTCCTCGGGTGTCATCGTCACGTTGATGTCGTTCTCGCGGAAGTACGAGCGCATCGTGGTCGAATACGCACCACGAACGGCGACGTCCAAGAAGCCAAAGTTGAACTGGTCGTCCTTGAGGGCTTGCAACTCGTCTACAGGGTTGCAGGTCTGTGCGTAGACTTCCTGCCGGTTGATCATGAGGCCGATCTTGCACCGAGGTGCCGTCTCGTGGCAGTAGCGCACCGTGCGCGCCGAAGCCACAAGCTGGTGGTGCAGCGCCTGCCACATGCAGCTCTGGGCATTCTTCTTCTGCGTCTTCTCGACAAAGAGTCCTCCACCGATGAAGGGTGCATAGGTGGTCATGTTGATCTCGTTGAACGTGATCCAGTAGCGCACGTCGTCGGCGAACTCGTCGATGAGCGTTCGCGCGTAGCGGCAGTACGCCTCCATCGT
>ONMP01000196.1 GCA_900318935.1 uncultured Actinomycetes bacterium | reverse complement strand
GCGCCTCGAGATCGACGAGTGCGTGCCTGCAGGCACCGTTCACGTGTGGTTTGGTTGGCGCCGTCACCACTTCGAGGAGGGCACCTACGCCGAGATGGTGCACCAGTGCCCGAACCTCGATTCGACAACCGCGGTCGAGGACAAGTGGTGGAACGACTGGATTGCCGGCGGTCACATCGGCAACTCGTGGGTCGAGTTCATGGCCACCGAGATCGGCTCGACCGACTGCTACTGGGATTCCGTCTGCAACATCCGCAAGTACGAAGAAGCGTAAGGGGGATTGATTATGGCTAAGAAGATGCTGGTCGACCTCCAGCGCTGCGTCGGGTGCTGGACCTGCTCCATGGCCTGCAAAGTGGGAAACGGTCTGGACGACGAGGACTACCGCCGCGTCGTCATGCTTGGCCTCGAGTTTGGCGTGGCGTGCGCCCACGCCGGTTGCGCCAACTACCTCGGTGCCCTGTACTACATGGGCAACGTCGTTCGGCAGGACTACAGTCGCGCCAAGGAGCTCTACGAGGTGGCCGACGAGCTGGGCAACATGCAGGCAACCGTGAACCTTGGCTACATATATGAGTATGGGCGTTGCGGTGCCCCCGACTACGACGCCGCGTACAGGCAGTACGCGAAGGCGGCGGCCCTGTCCGTCCACTACGAGGCCCTGTACAAGCTTGGCGACATGTACGCGAGGGGGCACGGTGCAAAACGCGACCTGCGCACCGCGCTTTCCCTTTACGATCGGAGCCTTGGCGAGGCGGAAGGTATTGCAAGTCAGTGCCAGCCCGCGTTTCGCATCGCGGAGCTCGTTTCCAATCCGGAAGGGGCCAAGCAGGGAATGCCCTACGACCCCATGGGCGCACTTGGGCTCTACCAGCTCGCCGAAAGGGGCCTGCGTGTGGAAGTGGCGCACGGTCAGGTACACTACATGCGTCGGTTGCGGGAGGCGATCGACGGCCAAGACCGTATGCGAAAAATACTCGATGACCCGGATTTCTGGAATCCGCATCGGGAAGACAAGCACAGCGCGACCAACGTCTCCGACGATGGTGCCGGCAGGAGCGAAGAGAAAGGCGAGAACATGACAGATGTGAACAAGAAGGCCACTAAGCTTGCCGACGCCGTGTGGGGAGCTGCCGTAGGCGACGCGCTTGGCGTGCCCTATGAGTTCAAGAATAGGGACTCCTTCGAGTGCAAGGGCATGGTGGGCCACGGGACACACGATCAGCCTGCCGGAACCTGGAGCGACGACACGGCGCTCATGCTTGCGACATGTGACAGCATACGCGTGGTCGGACGCGTTGACGCCGGCGACCTGCTCGCACGCTTCAGGCGCTGGTACAACGACGGGGAATACACGCCGGACGGAGTCGTGTTCGATGTTGGCATCGCCACGAGCCAGGCGCTGCAGACGGGCAAGGGCCTCGACGGCGAGTGGGACAACGGCAACGGCTCGCTCATGCGCATAGCGCCTCTTGCCTTCTGCGGGGCGAGCGACGAAGAGGTGCGCGCTGCTTCGGCGGTCACGCACGCACACAAGACGTCAACCGAGGCATGCGTTGAGTTCGTTCACCTGCTGAGGGATGCGGTGGCGGACCCCGAGGGCACCCGCGAGAGGCTGTGCTCGGAGCTTAAGGGCGTGCCACGTGACGAGGTCAGCTCCGGCGGATACGTGCTTGACACGCTCCATGCTGCCAAGTGGTGCTTCGCGAACACCGACAACTATCGCGACTGTGTGCTCGCTGCCGTTAATCTGGGCAGGGACACCGACACAACCGCCTGCGTGGCGGGCGCTCTCGCCGGTGCCGTCTACGGCATCGACGCCATTCCGCAGGAGTGGCTGGACGCCATGCGCGGCCGCGAGGTCCTAGAGGCAACCCTGTTCTGAGGACTGGGGTGACAGGAGTGGGACAGTCCCCCCTGTCACCCTAGTCACGCCCTACCGGAACCACTTGTCGGCGAGGGTGGGGTGGTCATAGCCCCAGTCCTCGTCGGCCGTCGTGGTGTAGATGAAGTCGTTCTTTTCGAGCACCTTTGCGGAGGCGCGGTTCTCGACCATGGTGCTGGCCGTGATGAGCTCGATATCCGTCTCGTCGTAGAGGTAGGCGATCATGAGCGAGACGGCTTCGGACGCTATGCCCTGCCCCCAGAAACGCTCGAGCAGGCGGTATCCCATGCTGATCTTGTGCGCGTCATCGCGGAAGCCGTAGAACTCTGCCAGCCCGCAGAAGCGCATACCCTCCTTGAGGAAGACACCCATGATGATCGATTCCTTGCTCTCAAAGAGTCCCTTGTACATCTGGTCGATGGCCTCGTGCGCGTCATCGAACTGCTGCTCAAACAAATACGTCGGCAGGTAGCGATACACGGCCTCGCTGTGGCAAAGCTCGTCGAGCGACGGCGCGTCCTCGTCCTCGAGCCGCTTGAGCACGAGTCGCGCAGTCTCGAGGTGCGGCACCTCCGAAAAGAGCTTCTTTCTCTGCATACCCGATCCTCCGATTGCGCCGTCCACATCGAAAGAAATGATACCTCAACGTGCGGCGGCGACGTGTGTCAGTCCCGGCTGTGTTTCTTCCTGCGTCCGCCTCTCCCGTCTACCCGCCCCGCACCCGTCTCCCGCCCGCTCCCGCCCATCTCCCGCCCGTGTCCTCCCCGCACCTCCCTCCAAACTACACACGGTTTCTCTTGAGACTGAAATTTTGGCCGAATTTCATTCAGAAAACGCCTTTTTGAGAATACTAAAGAGAAACCGTGTGTAGTTTACAGAGTGGAAACAAACTCGCCGCGACAGGTTCGCAGTATCAGACGCCGGTCATGCGCCGGTCAGACAGCCTCCCACCCTCCGGCGCCCCCACGTCGCGGGCGTGTCGCGCGAGTAGTATGATTGCAGCAGACGAACCCGTCACCGCGACACCCGAGGAGAGGGGAGCGACCATGCCAATCGTAGGCGCATTCGCACTGCCACACCCGCCACTCATCATCCCGTCCGTCGGCAAGGGACGCGAGCGTGAGATACAGGCGACCGTCGACGCATGCGAGGAGGTGGGGCGCCGCATCGCCGCGCTTGCGCCCGAAACGATCGTCATATCCTCGCCGCACGCCACGATGTACCGCGACTACTTCCAGATCTCGCCCGGTACGGTTGCGCGTGGCAGCTTCGCCCAGTACGGTGCGCCGCGGGCTGCCTACGAGGCGCACTACGACACGGAGCTCGTCTCGGCCATCTGCAATCTTTGCGACAAAGAGGGACTTGCGGCGGGCACGGACTATGAGCGCGACCCACGCCTCGACCACGGCACGATGATCGCGCTGCACTTCATCGAGCATCACTATCAGGGCTTCCAGGTCGCACGCGTCGGGCTTTCAGGCTTCTCGCCTGCCGACCACTATCGCCTCGGTCGATGCGTGCAGCAAGCAGCCGCGCGCCTCGGCCGCCGCGTGGTGTGGCTTGCGTCGGGCGACCTCTCGCACAAGCTGCTCGCGGAAGGTCCCTACGGCTTCGCTCCCGAGGGTCCCATCTTTGACGAACGCATTGAGCGTGACTTCTCCACGGGTGATTTGGTGGACATTCTTGCGATGGATCCGTCGCTTGCGGAGCGCGCAGCCGAGTGCGGGCTCAAGAGCTTCCAGATGATGGTCGGCGCGCTCGACCGCACGCGTGTCCGTTCCGAGCTGCTGAGCCATGAGGGCCCGTTCGGCGTGGGCTACGGCGTCGGCGCGTTCGAGCCAGAGGGAGATGAGGCCACCGACGAGAGTTGCGACCGTCTCGCGACCTACCTCAAACTGCGCTCTGCTGACCTGCGCGACCGAAAGGCGCACGAGTCCGCGCACGTGCGTCTGGCGCGTCTCTCGCTCGAGGCCTACGTGCGTGAAAGGCGGCGCATCGCGGTGCCCCGTGACCTGCCGCAAGAGCTGCGCTCGAACGACGAGCTCATGGGTACCCGTGCCGGTTGCTTCGTGTCGCTCAAAGTCGATGGCGCGCTGCGTGGCTGCATCGGCACCATCGAGGCGACGCGCGCGAACCTCGCCGAAGAAATCTGCGCAAACGCGATATCGGCAGGCACGCGTGACCCGCGCTTCTCAGCCGTGCGCGCTGGCGAGCTGGACGAACTCGTCTACGACGTCGACGTGCTCACGGCTCCCGAGCCGATTGATGGCCCCGACAAGCTCGACCCGGCGCGCTACGGCGTCATCGTGAGCTGTGCCGACGGCCGGCGCGGGCTCCTCTTGCCCGACCTCGACGGCGTGGACACGGTTGACGAACAGCTGCGCATCGCCGCGCAGAAGGGGCGCATCGACCTCGACTTCGACGATTACCGCCTCGAGCGCTTCGAGGTGGTGAGACACCTGTGAGCGGTGTGCCCGGTGCCGCATCCGGAAGAGGCGCCGTCGTGCGCTGCGACGTGTGTCCGCGCGGCTGTGCGCTGGCACCCGGCGCGATGGGAGCCTGTCGCGCACGGGCAAACGTGGGCGGCAGCGTGCGACCGACGGGTTATGGCCGCATCACCTCGCTTGCCGTCGATCCGGTGGAAAAGAAGCCCTTGGCTCGATGGCGCCCCGGCTCGACAGTGCTCTCGCTTGGGGGCTATGGCTGCAACCTGCATTGCCCTTGGTGCCAGAACCATACCATTTCGCAGGTGGGGGAGACGGGCGTCGGGTGGCGAGAGGTCTCGCCCGAGGAGTTGGTCACCCTCGCGCGGCGACTTCACGTGGAAGACACGCGCATGGTGGGCATCGCCTACACCTACAACGAGCCGCTCGTCTGCTGGGAGTACCTGCGTGACGCGGGGACGCTTGCGCACGAGGCGGGCCTTGCGAACGTGCTCGTCTCGGCAGGTTGCGTGAACAAGCGCGTTATCCGCGAGGTGGCTCCGCTCCTTGACGCGGCAAACATCGACCTCAAGTCCGCTCGGCCCGAGACCTACCGCTCGCTGGGTGGTGACCTCGGCCGTGTGCAGGCCACCATCGAGCTGCTCGCCGCCGAGCCAAGCTGCCATCTCGAGGTGACGACGCTCGTGGTGCCAGGTGTCAACGACACGCCTGCCGAGATGGACGAGTTGGCCGCATGGCTTGCCGACGTGGATCCGGGCATCGTCCTGCACGTGTCGCGATTCTTTCCCAATTGGCGCAAGCGCGACGTGGGACCGACGCCCGTCTCTGTGGTGTACGACCTGGCCGAGTTTGCCCGCAAGCACCTGCGCTGGGTCTACACCGGCAACTGCTAGCCGTGCCACAGACGCCATTTCCGAGTCGAATGCTTCGACAGCATAGCGATGTCGGAAACGCTGTTGAAACTCACGCTGTGACGAAATGTTTTCGACAATTGCTGACGGCTATGCTATAGTTCTCAACACGGTTGGCGGCACGTAGGTCCCGTGACCGGGCGGCGCCTCCTGGAAAGGAGGTGATTGCCCATGAATCTGTTGATCGTGATGGTCAAG
>ONMP01000021.1 GCA_900318935.1 uncultured Actinomycetes bacterium | reverse complement strand
AAGCCGATGATCCGGCCTGCGCCTTCCGCCGCATGACAAAGCTTGCCGGCCTCAAGATCTGCGGCCATCAGACGGAAGATGACGTGCGCGCTTCGCTCGCCGCCGGCGCAGATCTCCTGGGCTTCGTCACGGAGTACCCGGTGCCGGTCCGCTGAAATCTCACGGCGGCGCAGGCGGCGCCGCTCCTCGCCCTCGCGCGCGGCGCAGGCGCCGGATCCGCAGACGGGAAGATGACCGGCAGCTCTTCGGATGCATGCGCGAAGACCTGCCCGATGACCGGCGCCTCTTCGGCAGAGCGCGTAAAGACCTGCATCGTGACCGGCGGCGCCCCAGCGAAGGTCCTCGCCCTCGCGCGGCAGCTCCGCCCGGATTTCGTGCAGCTCCACTACACGGAGACCTTCGAGGAGACGCAGGAGATCGCGCGCGCCCTCGCAGCGGACGGCATAGCGGTCATCCGCAGCGTCTCCGGGGACCGCGCGATGCGGAAAGCGGCCTACGGGACGGACGAGCTCCCGGAGATCATCAATCTTCTCCTGCAAAGCGCGGTCAGCGGCATCCTGCTAGACAGCCGCGACGCCGGAAATGCCGCCCGCGGAGGCAGCGGCGTCCTTGGCGAGATGGGCGGCGAGCTCACGCATGCCCTACGCGATGAGATCCGCGCGGCCGGGAAGCTGCTCATCGTCGGCGGGGGCATCACCGCGGAAAATGCCGCCGCCGTTTATCGGACATTTGCGCCGGACGTGCTCGACGTCATGACAGGCGCGGAGGACGCAGACGGCAGAAAATCCGCGGAGCGGATCAGGCAATACATCTTGCATTCGACATGACTTCAATCAGATACAACAGTAAATCAGGCTTCGGAATTCGGACTTTTGGAGGAGGAACGAGACATGACAAAAGGACGCTTCGGCATTCACGGAGGCCAGTACATCCCTGAGACGCTCATGAACGCCGTGATCGAACTGGAAGAAGCGTATAACCATTTCAGCAAATCGCCGGAGTTTCAGGCGGAGCTCACCGCGCTCCTCAATGACTACGCGGGCCGGCCTTCGCTTCTCTACGAGGCGAAGAAGATGACCGCGGACCTCGGCGGCGCGAAGATCTACTTAAAGCGCGAGGACTTAAACCACACGGGCGCGCACAAGATCAACAATGTGCTCGGCCAGGCGCTCCTCGCGAAGAAAATGGGCAAGACGCGCCTCATCGCGGAGACCGGCGCCGGGCAGCACGGCGTCGCGACGGCCACAGCCGCGGCCCTCATCGGCATGGAATGCGTCGTCTTCATGGGCGAGGAGGACACGAAGCGGCAGGCCCTCAACGTCTACCGCATGCGCCTGCTCGGCGCGGAGGTGCGCGGCGTCTCGGCGGGAACGGGCACGCTCAAAGACGCCGTGAGCGAGACCTTCCGCGAGTGGACGACCCGCATCGACGACACCCACTATTGTCTGGGCTCCGTCATGGGTCCTCATCCGTTCCCCACGATCGTGCGCGACTTCCAGGCCGTGATCAGCCGCGAAAGCCGCGCGCAGATCCTTGCCGCGGAGGGTCGCCTACCCGATGCCGTGCTCGCATGTGTGGGCGGCGGGTCCAACGCCATCGGCAGCTTCTATCACTACATCGGCGACGAGGGCGTGCGGCTCATCGGCTGCGAGGCGGCGGGTCGTGGCATCGACACGTGGGAGACGGCGGCGACCATCTCCACTGGTCGCCTGGGTATCTTCCATGGCATGAAGAGTTACTTTTGCCAGGACGAATACGGCCAAATCGCGCCGGTGTACTCCATCAGCGCCGGACTCGACTATCCCGGCGTCGGTCCCGAACACGCCTGGCTGCACGACACGGGTCGCGGCGAGTACGTGGCTGTCACCGATGACGAGGCTGTGAATGCGTTCGAATACCTGAGCCGTACCGAGGGCGTGATTCCTGCCATCGAAAGTGCGCACGCCGTGGCCCAGGCCATCAAACTTGCGCCGACCATGCGCTCCGACCAGATCATCATCGTGACGCTTTCGGGTCGTGGCGACAAGGACGTGGCGGCGATTGCCCGCTACAGAGGGGAGGACCTCCATGAATAAGCACGCAGGGTCAACGATTGCCGACGCCTTCGCGCAGAGCCCCAACGGTAAGGCGTTCATCCCGTTCATCACGGCGGGTGACCCGACGCTTGAGGTGACCGAGCGCCTTGTGGTCGCGATGGCCGAGGCTGGGGCCGACCTCATCGAGCTGGGCGTTCCCTTCTCCGATCCCACGGCTGAGGGGCCGGTGATCCAGGACGCCAACCTGCGCGCCCTGCGCAACCACGTGACCACAGATGACGTTTTTGCGATGGTAGGGCGCGTGCGAGCGGCCGGCTGTGACGTGCCGCTCGTCATAATGACCTACGCGAACGTGGTCTTTTCTTATGGCATCGAGCACTTCGCCGCGCGTCAGGCCGAGCTTGGCATGCGCGGCGTCATCTTGCCCGACGTGCCCTTCGAGGAGAAGGCCGAGTTCAGCGAGACGTTTGCGCGGTACGGCCTCGACGTGGTGAGCCTCATCGCGCCGACCTCGCACGAACGTATTCGTGCCATTGCCGCAGAGGCGACGGGCTTCGTCTATATCGTGAGTTCGCTCGGCGTCACCGGCGTGCGCTCACAGATCACCACCGACATCGGCGCGATGGTGCGGCTGGTTCGCGAGGCCAATCCTTCCGTGCCATGTGCCGTGGGCTTTGGCATCTCGACACCCGAGGCGGCAGCGCGCATGGCGGCTGTTTCCGACGGCGCCATCGTGGGTTCGGCCCTCGTGCGCATGATCGGCGAGCTGGGCGAGGACTGTGTCGGTCCCGTCGCCGATGCCGTCCGCGCCATGGCCGCCGCCGTCCACAGCGCGGACAATGGGGACGGAGGAGTATGTCCCTGACGGCCCCAATCGAGTGCGTGATTCTTGTCATCCTAGAAGCCCCGAGTGCGTGATTCGGGTGTCAAATCACGCACTCGACCACTTTACGATGACAAAAACCACGCACTCGATTGCCGGGGAAGACGTGCTGCGTGACGAGGGCCTAGCGCCCCGGCCCTACTGCACGCCCTTCTCGTCAAAGAAGTCCAACGACGCAAGCATCTCCAGATGGTTGTTGAGGTGTTCCGGTGAGATGAGCGGCCACGAGAAGCCCAGACGATACAAGACCTTGACGGTGTAGCTGTTGTCCCATCTGGTCCACACGAGCGCCTCGTTGGCGTTTCCGTCATAAGAGGCCAGACTCGACACAGCTATGCTCTTCTTTTCGTCTGCCAGCGCCTCGCGGAAACGCTGCTGGAAGGTTTCGTCGTCGACCACGTCGATGTGGTAGCCAAAGCGATTGAACGCCTCCAAAACGTTTGCGAAGTGAATGTCGTGACAGTTGTTTGCGTGGAAGACGGTGAAGCTGTCCGGAGTTCCCGCAAGCAGAACCACGGCCTTCGCGGTCATGTCTACGGGGGAGAACTCGAGGGGCATGTCCATGAGGCTCACGGGGAAGCAGCCTATGAGTTCGTACGCCCTCAGACGATTGATGAAGCCATTGGTTCTGAAGTTGATTTGGAACTCGCCGTCGTTCAGACGGCTCGTTTGGTTGCCGATGCGAATGATCTTTCCCCGCAGACCGCGATGCTGTATTGCGTCCAGAATGGCACCTTCCGCCTCGTATTTGGCGGCGATGTATTTAATCGTGAGCGTCTGACCCAAGTCATAGTCCGTCTCCCGAAGGATGGTGTCGGCCTCTCTGCTTATCTCGATGAAGCCGGCGATGCTCAGCGTAGAGATCTGGACGAGGCGCGCCTTTGTTTGCAGCGCGTAGTCAATCAGGTTTACCACGCCTTCGTAGTTGATCTTGTGGATGAGGTTGACAGTCTCGAAGTGCTTGACCAGCGCGGCGCAGTTTATGATCACGTCAATGTGTTCGTCGCTCACAAACTCTGCCAGGGCACGCGGCGTGGGGAAGTCAAAGACGTTCTTGTACACGACGTCGAGGTTGTCGCTCATGGCCTTCGAAACCACCATGGCGGCGGAGAGGGACGTGCCGCCTATCTCAAAGAAGTTGTCCGTGGCACCGACTCGCTCCAGCTTGAGCACCGTGGCGAAGTAGGCGCAGAACCGCTCCTCCATGGCACTCTCGGGAGCCACGTACTCGCGCTCCTCGAAGGCGTCTCGGATGTCGGGGAGCTGCTTCTTGTCAATCTTGCCGTAGTAGTCGTATTCCCCGTTTGCGTTGAGTCGCACGAGGTCGCCGCTGTGGTAGGCGGGCTGGTCGCGGAAGGTAAAGAAGGACGCGGCGGTTCTTTCGGGAAGCTTCACGTAGCCCCTTCCAACGCCCGCTCCGCAGATGATGAGCTCGCCGCACGCACCCGCGGGCATGGGACGCAGCGACTTGTCCATCACGTAGTGCGTGACGTTCGCCTCCGGCCTGCCGATGGTGACGGGTTGCTCGGGCAGGATCTCCGAAGATGTGCAGCATACGCTGGTCTCGGTGGGACCGTAGCCGTTCATGACGTGCGAGTCGGGGTTGAGTTCCTTGAGGCGCGCGATGAGCGTGGTGGGGAATGCCTCGCCGCCCACATGGAACGCCTTGAGGGTCGCAATCGCCTTGCGCGCCTGCGGTATCTCCAGCAGGCTCATGAGGTAGGACGGTGTGCACACGATGGACTCCGTATGATGCTCTGTCATCAGCTTCGCAAGTGCCACGGGGTTATGGATCTCGTCGAGGGTCGCCATGCAGAGCGTGACCCCGTTGCAAAGAGACACAAAGCGCTCCGTGATGGACATGTCGAAGGAAATCGAGGTGACCGAGAGGGCAGTGTCGATGTTTTGCGTGTGTCAGTAGATGGCCGGATGCATCGGGTTCGCATTGAGATAGTTGCACATGTTGTGGTGCTCGATCATCACGCCCTTCGGCTTTCCGGTGGAGCCGGAGGTGTAGATGCAGTAGGCGAGACCGTCCGTCTCGATGGCGAGGTCGAGGTTTTCTTCGCCGTCGTTGCGGATTAGCTCCTCAACCGTGAGTGTTTTGTAGGCGTGACTCTCCGAGAACAGCTCGGGTCGGCCGGCCTTGATCGCCTCCGTCGTGATGACGCAGGGGCTTTCCGCGTCGTCCAGGCAGTATGTGATGCGCTCGTCCGGGTATTCCGGCACTATGGGAAGAAACGCTCCACCCGCCTTGAGAATTGCGTGCTCCGCAATGAATATCTCTTTTGTGCGGTCGAGCACCATGCCGACGATGTTGTCTTTGCCGATGCCGAGCGCATGCAGGCCATGCGCCGCGCGGTTGGCCAGACGGTTCAGCTAGTCGAATGTCAGGCTCTCGCCCGCGGCGATGACGGCCGTCTTGTTCGGATGCAGCGCAACCTGACGCTCAAAGAGCTTGTTTACGCTCATGATCTCCACGGGGACTTCCGTCTGGTTCACTAGGTCGTATGGCTCGAATGCGCCCTCGTACATGAGGTCAATCTGTTCCAGCTTTTCCTTATGCGGAAGCTCGGACAGAACCTGTCCCATGCATTTGAGGAACTCGGTGACGAACGCCTCGCAGTAGCAATCGGTTCTGTAGGCGCCCTGTAGTACCAGCATGCCTTCCTGCACACCAGCCGACGTTACGAGCGCTGCCCTGCTTGAGGAGAGGATGGCGTCGAAGTCGATTGCCGGCCCCTCTCCCACAAAGGCAAACATCGTTGTCTCCGGCGACTCGTGGATGCGTAGGACCTCGCCGGCATGCTGTGGGCTATTGGCGGCCAAGCCGATTTGTTCGTGGGTGTCGCGCAAAAGGCTGTCTATGGTCGCTGAGCCGTCTATAGGAAGCTTGACGGGCAGGGTTTTGAGTAATGAGGCGCCGCAGCCGGGGAGGGTTTCGTTCGAGTCGGCAAATAGCAGGTCAAATAGCACCTCCTAGAAACGCTGTATGAGCGCGTCGTCAAAGAGCTGCGAGGCGTAGCGAATCATCATGTCCATGTATCCGTCGTGGCGGTGCATCGTAATGTTCATATCGCGCAGCAGCGTCTGCAGGTCGTAGAAGAACGCAACGCGCAAGTTGCCGGCTTCGCACACCTCTGGGGTAAACAGGTAGTTCACGCCAACGTCAAAGATGGGGTTCCGGGACTTGTCGGGCGATATGCGGAGTTCCCGAATCAGTTCCGACGTGGGCAGCCACTTCCCGTGCGCCGCATCGCGCACCATTTAAGCGACTTCGGCCAGGTAGTCGGGGAGCGATTTGCCGCTCTGAGGCTTCAGGCGGACTATTGCGGTGTTTATAAACATGCCGCACATGTCCCTCTCGTCTTTGTTTCGCATGTCCACGGGGAAGCCCAGCGTAACGTCCTCGCTGTCGCAATAGATCCCGAGGACGATGGACATACCCGCCAGCAAGAACGAGAAGGTCGATACGCCGCAGCTCTTTGCGGCGGTGCTCAACTGTGCGAGCTCCTCTTCCGTGATGGAAACGGCCAGCTCCTTGTCTGCGCCGGGATGCGTTGCCAGGCGCGGACCCTTTAGCGGCATCTCATGAGAGGGGACGCCGTCGGAGAAGAGCTCTCGATAGAACGCGGTGCCTGCCTCGTGGGCGTGCATGTCTTGCGTTCGGGCGGAGAGGTCGGGCTGTGGTGGTATGTCTCTGCCTTGCAGGCGATCGAAAAGCTCGTGCTGCCAAATCATCACGCTGCGCCCGTCAAAGGCGATATGGTGAATGTCCATGTGCAGCAGGATTCTGTTGTCGGGCAGCTCGTAGCCAGTGAAGCGAACGGGAACCGACTTGAGCGAGAACGGCCTGCGTTTCCGTATCGAGCGCTCTTTTGCTTCCTCGAAAGAGGATGCCGTCGTCCAGCGAATCGTTGGATACTCGTCCGTTACCAACCGTACGGGCTCGCCGTTGCTCTGTGCGTAGCGAGAATGGAGGATCTCGTGGTAGTGGACCATTCCTGCTACTGCGAGATCCACGTCATCCTTCTTCGCGCCAGAAATATCAAAGTAGCAATCTACAGAGTACTCTGTGGACTCCGGATCCGACAATTGTGCCAGGTACATGGCTTGCTCAAAAGGCGAGAGTTCGTATTCGTTTGAACGCGTTGCAGTCCCCTTTGCCGCTGCGGTTGGTTATAGTATTGAAGTTATTGTATACGACGTGAAAGGGGACGGACGGTGAAGGGGGACGGAGGCATTTCACCTTCGTTTGCCAATCAGTAGAACGGGCTCACGACGCTCGCGTTAGTGCCTAAACAGGTCCTTGGCCGTAATTGTCTGGGAGATGGAGCCGTCGTGGTAGCCGCTCGTTCCGCTTACGGATACGAGAACCGTTTTCAGCGCAAGTCGGGTACCTGTCTCCTCCGCAAAGACCTCGCGCTTTCTGACCAGCTCCTGCTCATTCGCCCTCGATAGCTCGTAGGGCAGGTCGGTGATTTTCATCTCGCACAGATTCGCTATTTTGTCCGCTCTCTCGATCACCAAGTCAATCTGGGCGCCGCCGGTACGTCGCGCGCTGTGCCAAGGGTACTCCCGCGTCTCCACGCCGCTGATGCCGAGGGCCGATTTAATCTGGCCCACGTGAAACAGGCACACAATCTCGAATGCATTGCCTCTCCATGCATTGTAACGGCCTTGGTCCGCTACGAAGTCCACCCACCTGCGTGGAGGTCTCTTGCCCCCAGTCTCAATAAAGCAGAAGTGAAATAGGATGAACGGGTCAACCAGCATAAGGAATTTCGGATGTCGATCTAGAGCCAGATTGCGGTATTCGCGCACATAGCCGCATTTGATAACCTCGTTTGTGGCCTTGGCAAACTGGCTCGAAGAGTATCCTAGGGTCTCGCAGGCCTCCCGCTTCTGAATGCCGTACTTGTGTCGCGACAAAAGCTCGAAAAGCTCGACGTATATTTTTGATTTGCGCATCGTGCTTTCTAGCAGAATCATTGTCTCGCTGCGGAGCTGCGCCCGTGGCCTGAGGCACAGCCGATCGATGTTTTCCCATAGGCTCTGATGTGCTTGCATCAGGCTAAAGAAGAATGGCAGTCCGCCGAACACCATCTGTGTCTCGATGAGCGTTTGTAGGTCCCATCCGAAGCCTCGCTCGTCGAAGTAGTCCTTGGTTTCGGCCAGCGTAAACGGCTCGAGGAAGATTGATTCGGTAACGCGAGCCGCAAGATCACCCGAACTGTCCAGCATGTGCTCGATGATCCAGGAGGTAGCAGATCCGCATATTATCACCAGTAGCTTCTGGCCCGACGTGCTGCGACGGTTCCAGAAGGTGGCAAAGGCACTGAGGAAGTCCGATCGCTGCTTGGCGAACCAAGGGAATTCGTCGATGAACACCACGGCCTTGCCATGAGGGCTCCGCGGTGCCTTGGCGTCGACAATTACCTTGTATAGGCGGTTGAATGCCTCGCGCCAATCCCGTGGGGGAGTTGGGTTTTCGTCCCCTCTGTCGTTGAGCTCAAGACCGAACTCGCGTAACTGGCTAGCGGTCGTTGCGTCCTTTGACCCTACGACGTGAAACGCGAAGAAGGCAGAGAGCGTTTGCTCTACGAGGTATGTCTTGCCTACCCTGCGGCGTCCGTAGACGCATACCAGCTCCGACTTGTCGGATTGTTCGCAACGGGACAGCTGGTCTTGCTCCCTGATTCGTCCAATCATCTCCAAGAGATATCCTCCAAGCCTTGGTCGATTGCTTTCTCTAAATACTACTCTGAGTTAGCGGAAATTTTTGGATTAAAGCGAGAAAATTCCGCTAACTCAGTAAAAAAAGCCTGAGTTACCGGATATAAAGGGGGACGTGAAAGGAGACGGAGGCGTTTCACCTGGGGGAGTCTCTTGTCGACCGCGTGCTTGATTTATAGCCTTCGCAAGCGGTTCGACAGCAGTTTGGGTGTTACCCTGAAGATAACGAATGCTTGGAGGGTTCGGCTGGCACAACACGATGGAGGGAAAAAATGCAATACGTCGCGCACAAAGAGCCTCAAGCGATAAGGTCCGTCGGTCCTAGCTGTCTGCGGATAGGCTTGAGCCTGTTTGTGACGTTACTGCTTGCGATGTGCATGGCATTGCCTGCTCCCTCGGTTGCCAAGGCTGCCGAAGAGGCATCGGGCTTCGAATCGATGGAAGGCGGCGAAACCGAACCGGCGTCGGACGGCACATCCGATCCGGGGGAGGGCGATGCCCTAAAGTCGCTCACGTACGCGTCCGATAGCGATCAACTCGTGTTCTCGCAGGTGGAGTCTTCCGCCGCGCAGATGGTCTTTGCGGACGGCATGGCGCAGCCGGTGTTCAAATACTCCGATGCGCGGGCCGAGGACTACACCAACGAGAGCAGCGAACTCTGGCGTTTTTGCGTGTACGTGGAGAGCGACTATGACACCGACCTCGATGGCAAATGCGACCTGATGAAGGTGTACGTTCAGGTGCCGCGTGCCGCGGTCGAAAGTGGTGAGGGCGGTTGGAAGGCGCCCGTGTTGTACGAGGCGCGTCCCTACAACGGCGGTATGGCCACGGGCCTGAATGACATGCTGGGGTTTGGTTCTCCGGAGCTGGATGACGAGGCGCTGGCGACAAAGCCGGCTAAACGGGTGGCGACATCCTCCATGACCACGACCCAGCTTGCCCTCGATACAAAACGGTCCAATCCGGAAGTTTGGAACTACAGTATTCCCAAGGCGGGCAACGATTTGCCCGAAAACTTTACGTTTTACGACTACTATCTGGTGCGCGGCTATGCCATCGTCCAGGCGGCAGGTCCGGGTTCGTATGGCTCGGAGGGCCTTGTCTGCACGGGGACCCAGATGGAGCGCGACGCATTTGCCGGCGTTATTGAATGGATCTGCGGCAGGCGGACGGCCTTTGCCGACAAGGAGGGAACGATTTCTGTGTCGGCCTCCGATTGGGCGAGCGGTAACGTGGGTATGATTGGCCACTCGTATTCCGGCTCTGTTGCCTATGAGGTGGCCACGACGGGAGTTGACGGGTTGAAGACGATCATTCCCGAGGCTGGCCCTGCGAGTTGGTACGGCCATGTGAACTCGCAGGGAATATGCATCGAGAATTCGAAGAGCTACGACTATATGAACTTTATCGCCGCAACGTGTACGAGTCGTTTGGTTGTTGACGACGAAGAGGACCCAGGCTTCGGTAGCGCACTGGAGCGCTACAAGCAGTACCGCTCGTTCGTACGCAATCAGCAAGTGCAGCTAAAGGGAGACTTCGGGCCATTCTGGGAGGCACGCGAGTGGAGCACAAAGAAGGACAACATAAACGCGTCCGCGCTCATCGTGACGGGACTCAACGACGACAACGTCACCACGAGGCAGGCTGACTATCTGCGCGACGCGATTCTGGCGTCTGGACAGAAAGCCAAGGTGTTCTTTCATCAGGGTAACCATAGTCTGCCGTTTGACCAAGAAGACGCCGTCGACCTCGGCATGGGCAGGCACACCTATGCCGAATGGGTGAACCTCTGGCTTGCGCACGAGCTCTGCGACGTGAGTAACGACGTGGACTCGATGCCAGACTTCCTTGTGCAAAGCAATGTGGATGGCTCGTTCTACGAGAGCGAGGCGTGGAACAGTGGCTCTGCTGTCACTGTGCGTCCAAATGCCGACGGAGAGGTGACGGTTAGCGCCGAAGGCGCCAGCTACGATAATGCAAGCCTGCTTGAGAAGACCTTCACGGGCAAGCAGAGCGAGAACGCGGCGCTCTGGACCCTTGATGTTAAGGAGCAATTCACCATTGCGGGAAAGATTCCCGTGCACGTGCGTGCGAAGGTCGACAACATAGGCGAGGGCGACAAGATGATGTGTGCGGTGCTCGTCGATGCTGCCGACGCGCCGTTTGCCACGTACGCCATGGGCGCGATGCCAGAGGCGGAAGTCGTGCGATCGCATGACGAATCGAAAGGCCCCGCCGACGCATACAGCACCGTAACCTGGAAGCAGATCCAGGCGAGCAGGAAGATTGTCGCTTTTGGCAGGATGGACCTGCGCAACCCCGAAGCGGGCTACGACTCTGCGTCTGCGACCGAGCGCGACGAACCAATCGAAGCCAATACCTACTACGACTACACCATCTGGCTCGATCCGACGTACTACACCGTGCAGGCGGGGCATCGCCTAGAGCTCTACATCGTGCCCTTCTGCGGCTTTTCCGGCGAGTCGGATGATTCGGAAGAAGACAACCTATCGCTGTCTGCTCAAGCGAGCGATGGTGCTGCCATGAATCTCAAGCAGGACTACATCATCACGATTCAAAACGACAAGAGCAGCGCGAGCCTGCCGACGACCAAGGAGGCCCCTGAGGCCGAGCCGGAGCCGGACCCCGATCCGGAGCCAGACCCGGATTCCGATCCAGATCCGGACTCGGACCCCGACTCCGACGATGACGCCGACTCCGACGATGACGCCGACTCCGACGATGACGCCGACTCCGATTCCGGTTCTTCCTCTGGTCCTGTCCGCACGCCAGCTTCCAGCAATTCGTCCGTGTCGGTACCTACGCGCCAACAGACTGCGTTGGCCAGCCGTTTGCCTGGCACTGCTGACAACTCGCCCGTAGGCGCACCGGTCGTGCTCACGTTCGCTTCGGTCGTGGCGGTTTGTGCCGCGACGCTCGTTCGTGCACGCCAGCACTAGTGGCACACGATGGGGGTCTTTATGGGACGCTACATCAATCCGGGCAACGAGGGGTTCGCCAAGATTCTGCGATCGAGGTACGTTGACAAGACCGGCCTGATTTCTGTCTTCGACTCCGCTGTCGACACCTCCGAGGGGCTCGTCATGGTCAGCCGGCCGCGGCGCTTCGGCAAGAGCTACGCCGCGCAGGCGCTCGCGGCGTTCTACAGTTGTGCGTGCGACTCGAGGGCGCTCTTCGAGGGGTTCGAGGTCTCGCGGCGCGAGGGCTGGGACACGCACCTCAACAAGCTCAACGTCGTAAAGCTGGACATGACCGAAATCATCGAGCTCGCCGGCTCCGCGGACGTGGTGCCGACGCTGAGGGACGTCCTGCTCGCAGAGCTGCGCGAGGTGATGCCAGGTGCCGGCGCGCGCCACGTCGGCGGCGGCAGCCCCCTCAAGGACGCGCTCTGGGACGTCGTCAAGGAAACCGGCACGAAGTTCGTGTTCATCATAGACGAGTGGGACGCGCCGTACCGCCTGGCGAAGGCCGAGAAGGCCGCCCAGGACGCCTACGCCGAGTGGCGAGGTCGGACCTGGGCTACGAGTCCGTGACCAGGGTGTACGTGGCGGAGGGCTGCCCGGAGTGCCCGCTCAGGAAGAGGTGCTTCAGGTCTAAGGATCCGGACGCGGTCAGGATCCTGCGCGTGAACCCCACGCTCGACGCCTTCAAGGCGAGGGCGTCCGAGATGCTCCGCACCGAGCGCGGGTCCATGCTGAGGAAGCGGAGGTCGGTCGACGTCGAGACCATCTTCGGGGACATAAAGCGCAACTGGGGGTTCAGGAGGTTCCTCCTGCGGGGCTTGGAGAAGGTCGACCACGAGATGCGGATGGTCGCGATGGGACACAACATAAGGAAGATGGCCTACGCGCTTGCGGTGTAGGGCTTGTTCCGCCCCTTGCGCACAAACGATGGCCCGCAGCCACAGCCGGTTCTGTGATTGCGGGCCATCTGTTCAGGGGCTTTTGATACAGCCCCCCGTCCCCGTGGCACATGCGATACCAATTGAGGAGCGCGTACCTCTTCTTGGCGAAGGAGTCTTCTTATGCCCGACATGACTCATGGCTAGCAGCGCGCGGAGCCGCATCGCACCATGTGCGTCGGGCTCCCTCGATGAGCAGGGCGGACTTACCTTGCATGGTGTTCTTCCATTCCAGAAGGGTGTCCATGAGCTTGCGCCTATACATTGCACGTCACCTCGTCTCACGATTGTTAGAAAAGAATTAGTCTGGAATCTCGCGTTTTTAGCGAATATCGGATGGTCGGCCCACAAAGCAGGATTCGGTTCTTCGCTCACGGAGCTGGAGCGCTAAAGCATGAACGGCACAAGGGGGGGGCCGTTTCAAAACGTCCACAGCTGCTTTGCCGCACGAAAGACGACCTTGAGTCGCTCGGCGCTGTCGTCCAGCATTCTGCTCGCGAGTTCCATGGCTGCCACGCCGTACTGGCCTTCCAGCTCACGCGCCGCGAGCAGCATCGTTCGAATTCTGTGCTCAACGCGGCCTTCGGGTCCGAGCGTTAAGAACGCCGCTCGGGTTACGGACGAGTCGAACCGCCCGTCCATAACGGAAGGGATGGGTAGATGGGGGGTCGAATCGCCGCATCGGAGGTATGGCACGTCATACCCGAACCACTCCCCGACGTCGCGCTCGAGCCACCATGGACCTTCGGACAACCTCGGGCGGGGACGGCGAGACCCCCTTTCGCTTCGAAATGGCGCCCAAGAGTTTGAAATCTGGACACCCAGATTTACGGGGCCTTATTCGCGGTGCCTCTGACCTGCGGCTTTGGAGGGTGCCGTACCGCCCCTACGGACGATTGGCACCAGAATTTCAAACACATGCCCCCTGGTTTCGAAGTGAACGGGCCTCTCGCCGTCCCCATCGTCCTCGTGCCTGCCAAGCGGGATAGACGGCTCCGTCTCCAGAGGTGCGAAGACTGGGCGGAGCGCTTCGCTCGCGAGAAGGCCGTTTCAGCGAAGGGGGTACCCCTTCGCTGAAACGCATGCGATGGTGGCAACAAACGATTCGTTTGGCAGGTTTTCGCTATAATCAATCCTTAGCGTTCATCAGAATCCGATAGGCGAGGAGAAGTTGTATGGCAAAGTACACCGAGGAGTTGCGTCAGGCATGGAAAGAAGTCTTCGAAGTGGAGGAGGTCGCCGACGACGCCGACTTCTTCGCAGAAGGCGGTGACTCAATCAAGGCGGTGCAGCTGTCGTCATGGCTTCGGCAGAAGGGCATTAAGCTGGACCTGGGCAAGATTTTCTACACTCCCGTGTTCTCCGACATGGCCGAGACTCTTGAGGAGACGGAGCCCATGTATGTGCCCGATGAGCTGATGACCAAGGAGCTCATAAACGAGAAGCTGAACGATATCGTGCAGAACGGCGGAGGCGCTCAGGCCGCACCGAAGGCCGGGGCCGCCCAGGCCAACGGCCAGGTGTGCGACCCGAAGGAGATGCCCGCCGCAAAGCCCCAGGCCGACGGCCAGGTGTGCGACCCGAACAAGATGCCCTCCGCGATGCCCCAGGCCGACGGCCAGGTGTGCGACCCGAACAAGATGGCCGCCCCACACGCCCAGCCGAACGGCCAGGTCTGCGACCCGAACAAGATGCCCTCCGCGATGCCCCAGGCCAACGGCCAGGTGTGCGACCCCGCGCCTATGCCTGCTCGCAACGCCGATTACGACATGATGATCTCCATGTTCCAGACAATGCTCGCCCAGCAGCAGGTCATGCTCCAAATGATGCAGGTCATGCTTAGCCAGCGGAATCAGGCCCCTCAGTTTCTAGCTCCCATGCAAGGTGGTGGTGTGCCCTTTCGGGCTCCCTTTCGTCCCCAGGCGCTCGTAACGGCCCCTCGATTCCCTGTCCAGGCGGCACCCGCAGCCAATCGCGCTCAGAACATGGGCGACGTTTCGCCCGAGGTGCGTGCCCAGCTCGCGCAACAGATGCAAAAGTATCAGTCGCATCCGGTGGACAAGCCCATCGAAAAGCCCAACGTAATCGGTCTGAAGCCCGCCAAAGTCGCCAAGGCTGAGCACAGCGCCGAGGAGGTCCTAGACCATGTGCTCTCGGGTCTTTTGGGAGATGGCTACAGCCGCACAGAGGATTTCTTCGAGCAGGGGCTTACTTCGTTTGATGTCGTCAAGATGGTCACTCGTTGCGGCGAGCATGGCTATGCCCTGAGGATGCAGGACGTGTACATGCACTCGACCTTCGACGAGCTGCTCGGGTGCATGAAGCCCGGCGAATAGGCTGCAAGGCGGCACGAAGCTTTTCGAGTCTGCAAAAAAACGGCGGGGCAGATGGACATGTTCGATCTGCCCCGCCTTGGTAAAACCGACCCAAGAGATGGGTCGAACCACAGCCAAGCTATGCGCTCATGCTGAACTGGCTGTTGTAGAGTTCGGCGTAGAGGCCGCCACGTTCCATGAGCTCGTCGTGGGTGCCGGTCTCCCGGATGTCGCCGTCCTGCATATAGATGATAAGGTCGGCGTTCTTGATCGTGGAGAGACGATGCGCGATGACGAAGCTCGTCCGACCACGGGCCACCTCGTCCATCGCCCGCTGGATCTGCTCCTCGGTGCGGGTGTCTACCGAGGAGGTGGCCTCGTCCAAAATGAGCATCGGCGAATCGGCCACCATCGCACGGGCGATGGTGAGGAGCTGCTTTTGTCCGGCAGAAATGCTTACGGTATCGTTGAGCTGCGTGTCGAGACCCTGCGGCAGCGTGTCAATGAAGTGCGTCAGCCCACAGCGCGCGCAGGCGTCGAGGAGGTCGTCGTCGGAGATGCCTTCTTTGCCGTAGGTCAGATTCTCGCGTACGGTACCCTCAAAAAGCCAGGTGTCCTGCAGTACCATGCCAAAGGCGTCGTGCACATCCTTTCGCGTGAGGTCTGCGAGCTCCGCGCCGTCTATGGCAATCGCGCCGCCATCCAGCTCGTAAAAGCGCATAAGTAGGTTGACCAACGTGGTCTTGCCCGCACCGGTTGGCCCCACGATGGCGACCTTCTGCCCAGCCTCAACACGCGCGGAGAAGTCGTGGATGATGGTCTTCTCTGGCACGTAGCCAAATCGCACATGGTCGAAGGACACCGCGCCGCACACGTCAGACAAGCGCTCGGTTTTGTCGCTTTCGTCCGCAAGCTCCTCTTCAGCGAGGAAGGATTCGACGCGTGCACTTGCGGCTGCGGCGGCCTGAATGCTCGCGAAGCCCTGCCCTATGGAGCTGAGCGGGGTGGAGAACAGACGCACGTAGATGATGAAGGCAATGACGATCGCGAAGTCGATTGACCCGCCAAAGGCAAGAGCCGCGCCGACGATGCACACGGCCACATATCCAAGGTTGCCGACAAAGGTCATGATGGGCATCAGCAGTCTCGAGAGGAACTCCGCTCGGAAGGTGTGTTCGCGAAGGCGCTCGTTGGCATCACGAAACGCCTGGAGCTCGCTCTCCTCGGCATTGTAGGCGCGCACGACAATCTGCCCCGCATAGAGCTCCTCCACGTGTCCGTTCAACTGCGCCAGGCTTTCCTGCCGTGCCACGAAATACTTCTGGGACACGCCCATGACCCGGCCCATCGCAATGAAGCCCAAAAGCGTCGTGGCGATGGCGGTTAGGGACATGCGCCACTCCGTTACCGTCATCATCACGATGCAGCCGACGACGATGGTGATGGATGACACGAAGGTGCCCACGCTCGTGTTGAGTGACTGGCTGATGGTATCGACGTCGTTGGTCACGCGCGAGAGCGTATCACCCTGGCTGTGGCTGTCAAAATACCTGAGGGGCATGCGGTTGATCTTGCGCGTGATCTCGCCGCGCATCCGATTGCCCACATTGCAGGACACATGCGACATGATGAGCGACTGCAGGTAGTCGAGTGCCATGCTTGCCACATAGACGGCGATGAGTGTCATGCCGATGCCGTTGACCGTTCCGAGGTCGATGTCGATGCCTGTAGGTGAGACGCCCTCCGAGATGGTCTTGGTCAGGCGCGCGATCAAGCTCGGTCCCGCAACGGAGAGCACCGCGCTGACTGCGGAAAACGCGAAGGCTGCAACGATGAGGCCCGCATACTGATGGCAGTAACCCACGAGATAGGAAATCGATGCGCCGAGGTCCTGCTTGTTGCGAGCTCCTCCCCGACGTGCTTTCGAATCTTTTTGCTTGCTCGTCCTCGGACTCATCGTAGCTCCTCCTCGCTCAGCTGGCTGTATGCGATCTCTTGGTAGGTCTCGCAGCTCGCCATGAGCTCCTCGTGTGTCCCTTGCCCAACGACGCGACCGTCCTCGAGCACCACGATGAGGTCTGCGTCCATGATGGTACCGATGCGCTGCGCCACGATGAGGCAGGTCGCATCTGCCATCTCGTCCTTGAGCGCCTGCCTGAGCATGCGGTCGGTCTTGTAGTCAAGCGCGGAGAAGCTGTCGTCGAAGATATAGATTTCGGGGTGTCGGGCCACGGCGCGTGCGATGGAGAGGCGCTGCCGCTGTCCACCAGAGAAGTTGGAGCCCATCTGTGCCACCGCGCTGTCGATGCCTTTCTCCTGAGCACCCACGAAGTCGCTACCCTGGGCAATCGTGATGGCGCGTTTTACGGTGGCATCGTCCGATTCGTTATCGCCAAAACCGACGTTCGAGCGGATGTCGCCGCTGAAGAGCACGGAGCGTTGCGATACATAGCCAATTCGATGCGCCAGCTCGCTCTTGCGGTACTCGCGCACGTCATGCCCGTCCACCAGCACCCGTCCTTCCGTCACGTCGTAGAAGCGCGGCACAAGGTTGACCGCCGTCGTCTTGCCGCTGCCGGTAGCTCCGATGAAGGCCACCGTGTCGCCCGTCTTGGCGGCAAAGGACACGTCCGATATGACGTCATCTCCGCCATCCGGATAGCGGAAGCAGACGTGGTCGAACACCACGGTGCCCACCTCATCGGTCTCGCCGACACCCGGACCATCCTTGACGCTCTCCTGCGTTTCGAGCACCTCGTTGATGCGTCCCGCACTGACAAGCGAGCGAGGGACGTTCATGAAGAGTGCGGAGAGCAGAATGAACGCCGTGATGATCTGCATGCCGTAGGACATGAACACCACCATGGTGCCAAAGAGGCCCGCATACTCCTCCAGCGACGCCGCGTTGATGATGAAGGCACCGGTCCAGTAGATGACGAGCGACACGCCGTTCATCACGAGTGACATAAAGGGGTTGATGAAGGCCGTCGCATTGTTGGTGAAGAGGTTCGTGCTGGTGAACTCCTGGTTGACCTCTTCGAATTTGCCCTGTTGGAAGTCCTCGGCGTTGTAAGCGCGTATCACCCGGATGCCGCTCAGGTTCTCGCGTACCAGCTGGTTGAGGTGGTCGGTAAGTGACTGCAGCAGCTTGAACCTGGGTGTCACGAGTCGGACGATGGTCGTGACGACTGCAACGAGGGCCACCACCGCGATGCCCATGGCTATGGTCCACTCCTGCCTGCTGGCCGAAATCTTGCAGAGCGCCCATACGGCCGTGATGGGTGCCTTGATCATCATCTGAAGACCTAGGGTCATGAGGTTCTGGATCTGCTGGACGTCATTGGTCGAGCGCGTGATGAGCGAGGCGGTGCTAAACCTGTTGATCTCTCCCAGCGAGAAGCCCTGTACCTTGGTATAGACGGCCTCACGGATACGCGCGGAGAAGTCGACCCCAATATGTACGATGAAATAGCTGGATATGATGGAGCACACGAGGCTCCCGATGGCGCACAGGAGCATGAGCCCACCACTGGCCCAGATGTCGGAGAGGCCGCCGGTCGCGCCTGCTTCCGCCGTTGCCCTGCCTTGCGCGATCTGCGTAACGGAATTCATGTAGTCGGGCATCTTGAGGTCCAGCCACACCTGGGCGACGATGAACAACACCGCGCATGCGGCATAGATCCACTCGCGCCTCCTCAGGTACTTAAGCAGTCCAAGCAAGTAAGCCCCCTTCTCTCGGTTTGTGTGGCATATTATAAGTGAGAGCATAGTTTGTGTATGCGAGGAGGACAAAGCTGCCATGACAGAACAACGCCCCGGAAACCAATACAACGCCATGATGCGCATCATGGGAATGATGATATACGAGAACGGGCGTCGCATCAGCCAGATGAAGTCTCTATTGCAACAAGGAGGCTCGGCCAGGTTCCCCCATTCTCCTCAGATGCCGACGACGGTGACGCCCCAAAGGCAAACCGCTCTTCCCGTTCGTCAGCCGGCACGCGAGCCGCCCAAGCAGCCTCCCGAACACAAGGCGCAGCAGGCGGCACCGCGGCCAAAGTCCGTCAAAAAGCCCCAGACGGCCATATCCAAAGAGCTAGAGGCTTTGCTCGATTCCTCGCGTTACACGGCCTCTTCCATCTCAAAGGACGATCTGCACCACATCATCGGCCTCTATGGCAGCTCGGTGGAGGACGTTTTCGAGCCCGGTGCCGGCCAGATGTGGATGCTCGAGGAAGCCGAGCATGTGAGTTCCGCCTTCTTCCTGCAAATCCTTACCAAGGCCGTCATCGACTTCGATCTGCCAGCCTTTCGCCAGCAAGCGGATTTGGTGTGTCGGCGTCACGAGAACCTGCGCTCGGCCTTCGTGTGCCACGGCGTTGAGCATCCTTGGCGGGTCGTGCTTGGGGACCGCCGCCCCGAGATCAACAGCTTCGACCTCTCTAACCTGTCCATGGATGAGTTCGACGAGCGAATTCAGAAGCTTGTGGAGGCAGACCGCCAGCGAGGCTTCGATTTGGAGAGGGATTCGCTCCTGCGCATAAGCATCTACAAAAGCTGCGAGAAGGACACCTATGCCATCATCATCTCGCAACCTCACGTCAACTCGGACGGCACGAGCCTGGGCATACTCTTCGGCGATCTATTCATCGGCTACGCGCTCGACATGAACGGCATCGACAAGCAGATTGAGACGCAGAGCTACCAAGAGTACGCGAAGCATCTGAGCAACGTGGACACGGAGGGCGAACTGGAGTTTTGGAAGGGCTACCTTGCCGATACGGCGCCAGACCAGCTCCTACCCGGCCAACAGCCCTCGGAGCTCGACTACGACATTCGCACCGTCTCCGTACCTTTCGGCGAGGAGGGCCAGCAGGCGCTGAAGGAAGCGCAGCGCACCTATCGCGTCACGCAGTTCACCCTGCTGCAGGGCTTGTGGGGCATCATGTGCGCACGGCTCAAGGGGCGCGACCATATTGTGTTTGGCGCCATCACGTCGGGACGTGACGCACAGGTGGGAGACAGCATGCGGCTTGCGGGTGGGTTCGTGAACGCCCTCCCCGTTAAGGTCACCTTTGCCGAGGGCGAGTCGCTGGCCGATTTCCTACACCGGTTGCAGGGCGAGTTCGCGCACTGCATGGCAAACTCGCACTGCTCTCCCGGCCAGATTCGCAAGGCCTTGGGGCGCGAGGAGCCTGTTTTCTCCCACATCCTCAACAATCACAACTTCGCCAAGCCCAAGTCCAGCGGCGGCTTTTCCCAAGGCGGGTTCAAGGGTATCAAGATGCTCGGGGGCGATGTGTACGACAACCTCTCGGCCGACCTGTGCGTCTACTTTACCGACGTGGAGGGAGGACATGGTTGCCGTTACGTGTATAACGCCCGCGCCTTCTCGAACGAGGTGATTCAGCTCCTGTCGCACTACTTTGCGGACATGCTGGCTGCACTGCCCAATCTCGGCGACGATGCGACCATCGCCGCGCTCCCCTCCTTCGACGCGTCGGGAATCCTCTCTGCCGAGAGCGCCCGCCATATCGAGCAGGTCACTATTGCCGAGGCCCTCAAGGTCCATCCCGTGTTCCAGGGAGCGGACGACGATGAGCTCCTCGCGCTTGCCGTGCGAGGTCGTCTCGCGCACTATCCAGGGGATGCCATCATCGTGTCTCGTGACGAGCTTCCCAGGGAGATGCCGATACTCTTGAACGGGCGAGTCTTCCACTACACGCAGACCAGGGACGGATGGGAGAATCCGCTGCGCTTGCTCAAGGAAGGCGACATTCTCAGCTACTCCGTGCTCTTCGAGGGGCAGCGCACGAGCGACCTGATCGTCAACAACAGAAACGAGGCGACGGTACTATGGCTGCCGAAGACTGAGTTGCTCGACTTCCTGGCAGCTCATCCTGCAGGCATGATCGAGATAGCGCGGCGTCTCCACTCGGACAAGCGAGTCTACGCCAGGCTCTGGACCAATGCGGAGTAGGGCCGTGGATACGCTGGAAATAGTCTATGCGGCCGACCATGCGTACTTCCTGTACTGTGCCATATCGATGTACTCGCTGATGGACCATCTGCCACAGGGGCAGCGCGTGCAGGTTCATCTGCTTTGCGACGAGAGCTTCTGCGCACAGGACCAACGCATGCTCGACCTTCTAACAGCGCGCTTCCCCAACCTCCGCGTCTCTTGTCGGTGGGTGGCCGAGGAGGCCTTTGACGAGCGCGACTTCACCGATTCCCTCTGGTCGAAGGCGGCGTGCTATCGGCTGGTGCTACCCAAACTGCTAGGCGATGTGGACCGATGCCTCTACATCGACGCCGACACGCTCGTGGTGGGCGACCTTCTCCCGCTCTGGGAAATGGATATGGAAGGCCTCTATCTTGCGGGCGTCCTCGACGACATCGCGCCGGTGCGCGCGCAGACGGTGGGCGACCACGTTCCCGGCATTCAGACCTACGTGAATTCCGGCGTGCTCTTCATGAACCTCGAGCTCATGCGCGCGGATGGCGTGCAGGATCGTCTGCTCGCACGTGTCGCGGACTACATGGTGGTGGACCAGGACCTCCTCAACGTCGAGTGCTATGGGCATATCCGCCTGCTTCCGCCGGGCTACAACTGCATCCCGGGCATACGGGTCGATGAGCCGAAGATCTTGCACTTCCTGATGCGCGACTACCTACGTCCTTGGAAGAACCGCCGCGCTCGGGGTGCCGAGCAATGGTGGCGCTATGCCCAGGAGTTTGCGGGGCTCTGCGACTTGGAGGCGCTGCGAGCCCAGGCCGATTGGTACGAACGGGGATCCGCCTCGTACCTGTATCGTCGCTGTGCAGACTACGCGCAGGTGTATGTGATTGGCAGTGGCCCAGATGCCGTGAGGGTCCATCGCGCCTTGCGTTTGGGCAGGTGCAAGGGCTTGCATGGGCCGCTGCCCGAGGACAAGCGAATCGACTACGCGCCCGATGCCCTGGTTATCTGCGCTTCGAACAGACGCAACGTTAGGGCACTCGAGGCCTTTCTCGAGCACGAGGATGGCGCACGCCAAGTGCTTCGCCATGAACGCTGGCCCGTGTCGTACTACAACCTCCTGCCCGACGAGGTGAGCCACGAGGTCGAGGGGGAGCTCCTCATGTGGGAGTACGGCGTGGACAGCCGAGGCGTGACTGTGCCTTCGGCCCTGCTGGAGATATGCGCAGTTCGCCATCCCAACAAGGAGGCCTTGGTCGAGTGGGTGGATGGCACTCGTGCGTCGTGCACCTTCAACGAGCTCAATGCGCGCGCGAATCGCATGGCCAACTGGCTGCGCGGGCGTGGCATTGCTCGCGGCACGATGGTGCGGTTGCCGGAAGGCACGCGTCCGACCCAGGCCCTCGCTGCGGCAATGGGCATCCTCAAGGCAGGCTGCGTCGTGGCGCAGGTGGGTGACGCCCCTGTGACGGCGGAGCTGTCTGTGCTCATGGATGATCGTCACTCCTCAAAATCGCCCGCTTGCGAGCCCGTTCCCTACGAGACCGCGCTGCATGAAGACGGTAGGACCTGGACGGGACGGGACCTATGCGAGGAGGCGGAGCGGTTGCGTAGGTGCTGCGGCTGGCATGGGGGCGACAAGCCGCTTGTGGATGTGTCGGTTGCCTGGGGCGGGCTGATCCAACTGCTGGCAGCGTGTGCGCGGGGGTGTACCACCGTGCTTGTGGCCGGGAACGATCCACGCATGCTCCTCGATGTAGCCGACCGCGAGCAGGCCAGCATCATGTGCATGGGCAAGCGGCTATTCTTGCAGACCGTGGATCAGCTTGAGAGCGTACCTTCGCAGCAGCTTGCAACCTGCAGGTTTGCGATCGTGGGCGACGAGGTGGATGCCGACGACCCGGCACGCCTGCGATGGCAGCAGCTGGTTGCGCATATCCCGCTCGACGGACAGGGCTTTGCCGGGGAATTCTTCTATGACAGTCGTTGGTACACATGATGGGAGGGGATGCGCGCATGGAGACAGTACAAAAACCGCTCGTCACGGTGTTCGTGCCCGTGCATAATGGAGAGACCTACGTCGAGGAGTGTTTGCACGCCATCCAGGCGCAGACGTGGCAGAGACTCGAGATTATCGTGGTGGACGACGGTTCGACCGATGCCACGGCTGAGGCGGCAAATCGTTGTGCCCGACAAGACTCGAGGATCAGCGTGCTGCGCCTTCCCGAGAACGTACAGCTCTTTCATGCGCGTCTTGCCGGTATGGAGGCTGCGCATGGCGACTATCTCCTCTCGGTAGATGTGGACGACCAGATTTCCAACGACTATGTGGAGTGCCTGCTCGATGCGGCACTGCGGACAGACGCCGACCTCGTCATCTGCGACCACCTGCTCATGCGCACTCCCGACGGCAGCGTTCGAAAGAGCGGTCTGAACAGAATCCCCGCAGACCGGGAGTACCTTGTGCCCAAAGAGTACGTCGATTACGAGTACTATCGCCACAACGTCGGCAACGCCCCCATAGATCAGAGCTACGTCGTGTTCTGGTCCAAGCTGTATCGCCGGGACCTCGTCGAACGAGCTTTGCCCTGGCTTCGCGAGGAGTGCATGCCAATCATCTATAACGAGGACGATTCCCCAATCATTGAGAAGGAAGTCTTCGACCACATCAGGGAAATCATCGCCAAAGAAGGCTCTAACGGTTGGTTCAACCACGACGTCAAAGAGCTTCTCCCAGAAGGATATAAGAACGAGAAATCGCCAAACGGCAATTTCCGCAAAGAGACCGATATCATGGACGTTTGGTTCGATTCCGGCTCTTCTTGGAACGGCGTCCTCAACGAAAGAGGCCTTTCCTATCCTTC
>ONMP01000050.1 GCA_900318935.1 uncultured Actinomycetes bacterium | reverse complement strand
AAACCCCAGCCGTGCGGATGATAGGGGCTGTCACCAAAGAATTCGGCCAGTCCCGCATTTGCCCTCACAGGCCACCTGGAGTTTATCGCATACAGTTCGCACATGATTGACTAGATGATATCACGAACCAACCTCGGGGTCGCGCCATTCGAGACCATTGAGCCTACAATACGCCACCGCAGAGTCAAAGAACCCAGGTTGGTCGCTAGCCCACCCCACGAAGTCAGGCGTGTCCGCGATGATTGGTTCGGCCTCGTGTGCCGCGAGCATCGCCTCCATGAATGAGCCCGGCTCGAATTCCGGCCGGTCAGGCAGATACGTATCAACGTAGACGGGCTGCAAGAGGATATACGCACCGCCCTCGCATAGCCGATCGTAACCTTTGAGCGCCCGCCTAGCGGCCGGCATGCGGCCGAGCTTGTACATGAGCAGCGCGCGGCTCAGATGGAACCACGCATTACCCTTGCGGCCCTCGCGAGCGTCAAGCCACTCAAAGCCATCCTCGTCCTCCAGACGCGCCAGCGTCAGAGCATAGGTGAGGCGCGCGCCCAAGGCATCGATCGGCGCCAGCGACAGAAGCTCTTCGCAGGTCTGGCGCGTCATGGCAAAGCGAGCGGTATCTAGGCAGGTGCGCGCCAAGGCTGCCTTCACGCGCAGGCGGGGCCGCACAAACACGTCTGCCCATGCGTCACCAGTCGCCCCCCGCTCGAGCGAACCGAATTCCTCCTCGAGGACCTCCCCAAGCTCGAGCAGTAGACCCACCAGCTCATCGGGCACGCAGTCGGCGGCAAGCAGCCGCAGCAGGGCAGCATCCACACAGTGCGAGTCCACATCGAGAGCCTGCTCGCAGGCATTGCCAATCAGTCCCAGTCGTCGGGCACGCGCCTCCACGTACTGGTCATCGTCAAGCAGATCATCATCATGTAGGGACTCCTCGTAGTGGGCAAGCGCCGAGGCCACGATACCGAATGCCTCTTCTTCGGCATCATCCACGAAGCTGACGGGGTCGTTGCGCACGGCCAGCTCCAACTCGGCAAACGCCTCCTTGGAAAGAGACCCCAGCTTGCGAGCTCGCTTAATCGAGAGGCGCTGAACGAACTCTTCCCGCGCCCTCATTGAGAGTCTCCGTCGTCTTCGGACGCCGAGGTCTCGCCTCGCGCATCCGCATCCCTCGAGGCCATCTGAGCCTGAGCGACGAGGGTCTGCAACACCGCAGGCGTGAGCGCGCGTGCCGCCTCCCGTTGCACCCACACACCCAACACGCCACGTCCCTCGGGCTCACGTCCTTCTTGCAACAACACCGTGGCCTCCGACACGGCAAGCACCAACTCGTCCTCGCTGTATGGACGCACCGCGAGTCGGGCAAACACGCCGTCAGGCAGCTCTATCTGCCGGATGAGCGTCTCGGGCGCATGTGGATACAGGCGCGTGAGCTCGCTGAGCCGCTCGGACGCTGCTCGAAGGTTGTAGCACTTGAACGCCATAGCCACGCGCGCAATCTGAGCCCATGCGTCATTGGAGGGTCTGGTGCATCGCTTGGCGAGCGCACCAGAAAGCAGCTCGTCGAGGCCCTGCTCATCCTCTAGCTTCGCGTATGCAAGCGCAGCGGTAAAGCGCACGTCAGCCCCATCGCGCGAATCCACCTCAAGGGCAGCCCGTGCATGTCGAAGCACCTCGCGGTTTCTACCGCAGATGAGCGCCTGCTCGGCGAGCGTTGCCAACCAGCGCAAGAAGGGCCGCATGGCAATGTCGGCCGCAAGCTGCTTCCGCTCGTCAGATGTCTCGGCGGCAAGCACGGAAGCACGCTGCTCCTCACACACGCGACGCACCTCTTCGGCACATTCCGTAAGATACGTATAGAACGTCTCGAAGGACGGGTTGTCCGCCGCCGCTTTCATGCGCAGCGCATCGTAGCAGCGCCCATCGAGCGAGAGCGCCTCGTCAAGCAGCTGATGACCGCGCATGATGAGCTTCTCCGCTTCCTCGTCGGAAACGAAGGGCAGCTCGTAATCGATGAGCTTGGAGGCCATAGCCACGAGATGAAAGGCACGATCGCCATCGGACTGCGGCAAGGAGTCCCTCTCGCGGGCAAAGCGCCGCCCAAACGTGGCAAACGCTCGCGTCGCGTCAGCTGGGTTCGTCGCATCGATATGACGTGCATACCTCAGACCGAGCCGCTGGTAATCTTCTCGCTGTGGATCGAAGGCCACGTAATCCCCCCTCGTCGTGTGCTCGTCTCCCCATGGTAGCGCATTTGAGATGGTATGGGCATTTCTTGCTACGCGCCGAGCCGCTCCTTCATCTGTGCAACGTAGCGCTCAAAGAGCACCGGGTCGGACTCCACGGGCACGAACTCGCTTCCGCGGTGCTGACGCGTCTCGTCGCCCTTGGCAAGCAGGCACACCACGGCACCTTGCTCAAACCCAAAGGCAAGCTCCACCGAACGCGCGATGGCCTCCTCCCGGTCGCAAATCACCTCGTAGCGCGCGCCTTCCGGCGTGGCTTCGGCCATCTGTGCACAAATCTCCTCCACAGGATCATAGGCCGGGTCCTCTTCGGTGTAGATGAGCACGTCTGCCCATTTGGCCGCCTCCTGAGGTAGCACGGCACGACGCTCGTAGGCTTTGCAACCCGGCGCCCCAAAGAGCGCGATGACGGCCTTGCCGGGGAACTCTTCGGCCACGGAAGAGAAGAACCTTCGGAACGAGAGCTTGTTGTGCGCGTAGTCTACGAGACCGATGACCTTGGGGTCAAAGGTGGGGATGAGCTCCATGCGACCGGGCACGCGCACGTGAGCCAGTCCCTCGCGCACAGCTTCCTCGCCGATGCCCAACTCGGCAACGAGCGCTATGGCCGCAAGGGCATTGTCCACGTTGAAGAGACCCGGCATCGAGATGGTGACTTTGCCTGTCCACGTGGGTGTGTGCGCGACGAAATGGACACAGCCCAGCTCTGGCTGGATGTCGGATGCCCAGATGTCGGCCACACCCGCCGGACGCTCTCGACCCTGCGCCGAGAGCCTCACAACACGCTGACAGACTTGCGCGGCGGCAAGAACCTCTTCTACGCGGTCAGTCTCCAAGTTGACGACGCCCACCGACGTGTGTCCAAAGATGCGCAGCTTCGAGGCGAAGTAATCCTCGAAGTCCGGATGCTCGGCGGCGGAGATATGGTCGCGCCCGAGATTCAGGAATGCGCCAGCCGCGAGGTGCAACCCGTCCACGCGATTGTATTTGAGGCCATGGCTCGACACCTCCATTGCTACGGTGGCGAGCTTCGAGTCGCGCGCATTCGCGATGTGGCGCCAAAGGTCGGGGGCTTCGGGCGTCGTGTTGACACTCTCGATGTTTTCGATGCCGTCGTACATGTCGATGGAACCCATCACGCCGCAGCGGCCGTCGCCATACGCAGCGTCCACGATGGCACGCACCATGTAGGCGCAGGTGGACTTGCCTTTGGTGCCCGTGATGCCAAGCAGCGGCAGATCGAGGTCGGGATGTCCCCACGCCTCACACGCAACCAGCCCCATGGCCTCGCGGAATCCCTCGTCGGTCGTGACGATGCGGGGCACGTTCGGCGCGGCTGCCATCAAGTCATCAGCGTGGGCACTGTCGCACAGGTAGGCAACGGCACCCTTCTCAAGCGCGGAGGCGAGGTATGCCGTGCGAAACGCCGCACCCTTGCAAACGAACACATTGCCCGGACGCACTACGCGCGAGTCGGAATCGGCACCCGTGACACGTACGTCTTCCTGAATCTGCGCGGCAGCGAGCAATCCCTTCGCCGCCAGCAAATCCACCAACGATTCAAGCGTGGTCACGTTCTCCATAGGTCCTCCCCATATCGTCATTTGCTGCCCCATCATCGCATCGTCCAGTATAGCGCGCTTGCGCCAGAAGGCAGACCGGAGTCCGGCATCAGCACGGCATAACGCGCGGTGCCCAAGAGCCAAGTATGGTATGGTCATAAGCTGTGGTTCGGTATGGTCGAGGAGAGGATTCACATGAACCAGAACGTATACAAGCGCAATGAACTGTTGGCACAAAAGGTGCTCAAGGGACTCAAGTCCCGCAATATGACGGGATACTATGCCGCGAGCAAGGAAGAGGCGTTGAAGCTTGCCCTTGAACTCATTCCCGAAGGTTCAAGCGTCACCATGGGTGGTGGCGAGAGCGTGCATGCCATCGGCCTTCCCGTGGCGCTCAAGGAGGGGAACTACAACTTCATCGACCGCGACGCTTATGAAGACAAGCGCGCCGCCATGCTCGCCGCCTACGACGCCGACGTGTTTCTCTCGAGCGCGAACGCGATGACCGAGGATGGCGAGCTGGTCAATATCGACGGCAACGCGAACCGCGTGTCGGCCATTGCGCAGGGACCAAAGAAGGTCCTCTTTGTGATAGGCATGAACAAGGTCTGCGACGACCTCGACGGCGCGATGAAGCGTGCACGCAACGTGGCCGCCCCCATCAACGCGCAGCGCTTCGGACTGAACACGCCCTGCTGCAAGACCGGCTCATGCATGAACTGCAAGTCGCCCGACACCATCTGCTGCCAGTTCCTCATCACGCGGTACTCGAGGCACGAGGACCGCATCCACGTAATCATGGTCAACAACGAGCTGGGATTTTAGCCACATTACGATTGTGGGCACACATTGGGCAAGACTCTGCTACAATGTCTTCCACGGGCGATTGGCGCAGTGGTGGCGCAGGTGCCTTACAAGCACAAGGTCGGCGGTTCGAACCCGTCATCGCCCACCAGAAAACACGAGGTCGGAGGGGTAAAATCCTCCGGCCTTTTATATATCGCACCAACGATTCGCTTGCACATGCCGAGCGAGCCTGTTTGGCGTACCACAGAGACGGGTGTTGGCACGCTGGAATGGAGCAGAGCCGCTCTAACGACGAGTTGTCGGCGTTAGAGCATGGGACGCCATTCTAACGACGGTTTCATGGGTTAAACCGTCGTTAGAATTGCCAACGTCAATCCCATGGAACGCGGGCCACACCAACGTCAATCTCCGACGTGGAGTGTGTCGGAGATGTCGGCTGCCAGTGGCAAGCCGTTCGACTACGGTCGTCCAGGACCCTGCCCAGGCCATCTCTAAGACGTCTGCGGAAACGACCGGTATGTCTCCGCCGCCGAAGAAGCCCTAGACTACGAGCTCTGTACTTACACGCGCTACAAGGCCAGGTTCGGCACCTGGGCGGACCTTCGCGACTTCCCGCCGACGAAGTACATGCACGGCTACTGTGCGGGGGCACCCGGCACCGGCATAATGGTTAGGCGCATGATGGACGCAGGACGTGGCGGCGAGCAGGCGCGCGCGATCGCAGAGCGGGTAAGCCGGAGCGTGGACAGTCTGACCCTGAACCCCTTTGACCACCTGTGCTGCGGCAATGCGGCGATCGCGGAATACTACCTGACGGTGGCCAACCGCGACGCAGCGGGCAGGATGCTTGGCGCCCTGTATGCGCGCAGGCTGCAAGAGGGTTCGTATCGCGACGCCCACTCAGGCGCAAGCGGCCAGGTCAGCGCGTCCCTCTTCAACGGGATATGTGGCATAGGCTACGAGATGCTGCGCTACGCCCGGCCACACGACGTGTTGTCCGTCCTTTGAGAAGGCGCAACGACGTTATACTTTCGCATAGCGGACAATACGGCCCTGTAGTGGTGCATTCTATCTGTAGCGTTATTTGCTCGGTTTATGGATAATATGCTGTTAGGAAGGCGGGATTGTGGTCAAAACTTGAGACGTGGGTGTGACAAACGCGTATATAATACAAGTCAGCATGAAGGCAACCGAAAGCAAAAGGAGAAATGCTATGACGACTGACAGCACCAGACAGAACCCGACCACCGAGGTCGAGCCCAGTGACGTGACCGAACTCAGCGAAGAGGCAATCGAGGAGCTGAGCGGCGGGTATCCTGGCGAGGCCGATGACGAAAGGTTGATGAGGCGTTGGCTCGATAGAAAGGAACAAGAAGAGCCCAAGGACGGCGGCGTTACCGGCTCGTGGTAAGTGAAGGCCAGTGACCACTTTCCCACAGCGGGATCGTGGTCAAAAATGACCACGATCCCGCTGTGGGAAAGTGGTCACTCCGAACACTCGCTGCCACTGGGTATCTCTTAATGCTAACGCTCCCGTGGGGTGTCGATTACATCCATTTTGCATCTGGGACAATACCAGCGAACAAACCATGTGCCATCAGGAGCCAGTTCGTCTTTTCCGTGAAGCTTATCTTCCCCGCAATTGGGGCAGCGAAGATCCTGGCCATTGAACAGAATGCCACCAGCAGCATCCTTCATTTCTTCTTTGTTGAGTTTTTCCATGTCGGCCTCCCTTTCTGATTACAGTTTCAGCTGCATGCTGCCGAAGCGATGATTGGGAACAAGAAAAGGAGATGGCAGCGTCATTGCGCTGATTCCGAACGGTTGGGGCGGATACTGGTACCAGGACCCGGACACGGGAAAGTTCACCATGATATCGGAGGGACAGGGGGCATCTCGGGCGGGCAGCGCCAGCGCCTTCTGATAGCCCGCGCAGTCGCGTCAAAACCCAAAATCCTGATGTTCGACGAAGCGACAAGCGCTCTGGACAACCTGACGCAGAAGCAAGTGTCCGAGGCCTTGGATCAGATGAAATGCACGCGCATCGTGATTGCGCACAGGCTGTCCACCATCCGTCATTGTGACCGCATCATCATGCTGGAAGACGGAAAGATCATCGAAGACGGAACCTACGACGAGCTCATGAAGAAGGGCGAGAAGTTTGCTGCGATGGTCGAGAGGCAGCAACTCGAAGGACAAGGGGGACGGGGGAGTTTGTCCTAAGGACAAACTCCCCCGTCCCCCTTGTCCCTTGTCCTGCTAGGCGACGCTCTCCGGGTGCGCCTTCACGTAGGCGTCAGCCGCCTCCCAGTAGCGCCAGAGTGACGTCGCCATCTCCAGCGCCTCCACGTCGTCCTGATGGTCCGGCGCGGCGAACATCGCATTGGCGAACGATACCGCCGCCATATGCGCGTGTGCCTCGGTACCGCCCGTGGTCACCAGCGTGACGTCGAACACGTCGCCCAAATGGTGCGCCATGATCTTGGGGATCGCGACACTTGCGCGACCGTCGGGGGTCTTCCCAACCTGCAGGGCCGTCCCATCGGCGAGCGTGGCGGACTTGAGGTCGGCACCTTCGACAGTGTTGGCGACAAGGTAAGCCGTCGTGTCCGTCATAAGGTCGAGGCCGATACCAACGCTTACCACCTCGCCGCCCTTGGGCATATCGCAGGAACATGCGTATGGCTGGCACGCCTCGCGGGCGGCGGCCACAGCATCGCTCGGGAGCTCGCCATTCGCGGGCATCTCGGCGTGATCGGCACCAATTGACCAGCCGTTTACTCTGGCGAGGTATGGCTGGACGTAGTGGCCGTAGTCAGCCAGCGCGTGGACCAGACCAACCGTCGACTCGTCGAAGTCTCCGGCACGCTCAGCGAACTCCGCTACGTATTCTGAGATGGAGTAGGTCTGCGAGACGGTCTGGCCATCGCCGTAGCGGAAGGTCGCGGAGATGGCGTCAGCCATCTGGACGGAACTCACGTTGCAGGTGAAGGCGTAGTATGTCCCCGAGGCGTTGGTGTCGCCCGCATCGAAGGGATCGATCTCGGTCACCGAGCCGCGCCCGGACACGCTGAACTCCATGTAGCTCGAGGCGTAGTCCACGCCTTCGATCTCGGGCAGCTCCATAAAGAAACGCACGCCGATGGAGCCGTCGAGCAGAAGCGAGTGGGTACGGAATGCCGGCTCTGCGGTCTCGCTTTCAGAGATCGCAGCCACCAAAGTCCTACCGGAAAGAGCGCCCGGATTGGCCATGGGGTTGGCCGCCGGGAAGATCGTGCCGTCCGTTGCATCCCGGAAATCCTCTGCCAACCTGACCCTGCCATTGTAGCTGCTGGCCTTGATACTGATCGTCTTTCTTGTGCCATCCGTGTAACCCAAGGTGACCGTACTCGTGGCACCCTTCCGGTTCTTCCCATTGCCGATTCCATAGCCTCCTTGTCCGGCAATCGCGGTGACATTGCCGCCCGTGATGCTGATACTGCTACCAGTACCATCAACGCCACTGCCGATACCTGCGCCACCGCTCGAACCGCCAGTAGCTACTATGGTGCCGCCAAAAATCCTAACGGTCGCGTGACCGTATTCGCCGCCACCAATGCCAGAGCCTTTAGAGTTACCCTTCGCGGTAACAGTACCCCCGTAAACTTCGATGGTGCTCGTGTCCTCGCGCTTGCCGCTCGCATCGCTGCCGCCAATGCCAGCAGAACTGTCCGTGCCCTCGGCAGTGACTTTGCCGCCGTAAATCTTTATCGTGCCACCGTCGCAATCCCTGCCGCCACCGATGCCGGCACCCTGCTTGCCTCCCTTGGCAGTGACGGTGCCACCGTACATCGTGAAGCTGCCCACGTCACTTCCGTTACCGTCGTTGCTTCCGATGCCGGCGCAGTGACGAGCGCCGGTAGCCTCGATGGTGCCACCATGAACGATGAGGTTACCACCTGGGTGATTGTCGTTCGTGCCGCCAATGCCGGCACCTACCTTCGCTACGGAAACAATCTTGCCCGTGTCCTTTGACTGTCCATAGATGGTGAGGGTCTTCCCCTTCTGAATGTAGATGCCATGCGTGTTCAGCGTTACTCCGTCAAAGAGGATCAGCGACGAGTCCTTAGTCACGTCGATGCGCTGGTTCGAGTTCCAGTTCCTATCGAGCAAGTACCATCCACCGCTGTTCATCCCCCTCGTTTCTGAGAGAAGCCTGGGGTTCGTGCAGGTTTTCTGTTCGCTCACAACTTCGGTGCCATTCCAGCTTCGCTCGATATATGTCACGTTTTGCATATCAATCGCCATTTTGGCCTCGAAGTTTTCGGAAACGACCGTGAGACCTGGGTCAACAGGATAGAAGTATTCAGATGGTGAATGACTGAAGTTTTTATCTGAGTACCCCGTTGTAAAGCTTCCAGTAATCTTCCCCAGCGTGACTTCAATATGCGGCTCCCCATAAAACACGCCAACGATGTTCAGCTTCTTGTCCCCACCCAGAAAGACACCCTTGGCCGTTTCGGCAGTATTGTCGAGAACCTTTACGTTTCCCGCGATGTCCACCTTGTCGGCTTTCGCGCTGACATAGACGCCGCCACCGACCTTGGAGGCAGTGTTGTCGGTGACAGGGCAGTCATCTCCGTGTAGCTTGAGTGCGCCTCCGTTCGCTACGTAGATGCCGCCGCCGTTGTTGGCCGTGTTATTCCTGACGCCTGCACGATCCTGCACGATGAGGTATCCGCTCTCGACGTAGATGCCGCCGCCGTCACCGTGGGCGGTGTTGCCGGTGACGTCCCTCCCCACGACGACGTCACCGACGGCCTTTACATAGATGCCGCCACCGTTGCCGTCGGCAGTGTTGCCATCAATGTTCCCATACGCCTTGTAGTTACCCCCAACCGGTTCATCAACGTAGAGCCCGCCACCATTGCCATGAGCGATGTTCGACAGAATCTCGCAGTTGAAATCAAAGCGTCCCGCACAGTAGATGCCGCCGCCGTTCTCGGTGGCTGTATTGTGTTCGATGGTGTAACCGTAATCTATCTTCTCTATCCGGCCATTGCAGTAGATGCCACCACCGTTACGTGCGGTATTGTCAGCAATCCTGCTCGAACCATACGTCATATCGAGCAAAACCGTATTGGTCGCGCCGTCAATCCCGCCACTGTAGATGCCGCCGCCATTACCATGCGCAACGTTGTTCTCTATTGGCGTGCTAGATGCGCCTATGAATTTAAGCAAACTCCCGTAGTTACAGATTCCACCGCCGTTCCCCTGGGCCTCGTTGTTCTTGAAGACCGACCCGAATATCGTCAATGACGCGTCCCATCCGCACTCACTCTTGCTCGCGTTGTAGATGGCGCCTCCGTTCTTCTGAGAAACGTTACCTAAGAAGTTGATGCGTTCTATAGTCAGCGATCCAGCATTCCAGATGGCACCGCCATCGCCCGTGTTGTTTCCGCCCGTAATGAGGTCCGTACCCATCGGATCCTCCCACCTCAAGTCGGCCGTGAGGGTTACGTTCGAACCCGCACCAATCATTAGCACGTAGCCATTGTCCGTGGGCTTGGTGAGTCCACGATCGAGAGTGTGGCCCTCGAGATGGATCGCGATATTCTTGGAGCCGTTCACCTGAAGAGGCTCGTCGGTCGAAGTAGCCTTGATGTCTTCCTTCATCCTGATGTGAACTTTTTCGTCGTACTTGCAGCCGTCAATCGCTGCCTTTAACTCCGCCCAGCTCGTGACTTCGACGGTTCGCTCCGAATTGGCCTGTGCCATAAGCACCGTGTCATCCGGAGCATCCTGCGAGCCCTCGTCCGACTCATCGCCCGACTCGTCGCCCGATTCTCCCACAGGCAAGCCGTCCTCGGGTGACCCCTCGACCTCGTCGGCCTGAGGGTCGCTCTCCTCGCTGTCGGCACTATCTTGTGAGACCGCGTCCTGGTCTTCGCCCGGGTTTTCCTCAAGCAAGCCGTCCTCGGGTGACCCCGCGACCTCGTCGGCCTGAGGGTCGGGCATCTGCTGAGCCAAGGCCAGCGTGGCGAATACGGATAGGCAGCAGAGCAAGGCTATGATGATTCCTAGCACTGGAGGGCGATGTTTTGCAGAATGCCTCATAGTGATGTCCTTTCAGTTTTGTTGGTGCGGCACTTATTCTTAAGCAGTATTGTAACCTCAAAGAAGGCTAAGAATAGTGGGGACGGGGGCGTTCGTCCGCCAGATTCTCGCGGACGAACGCCCCCGTCCCCACTGTCCCAAATGCGGTACCATCTTCACTAAGGAATGAGGATTGAGGATGCGATTACCCATGAAAAGACCTGTTATAAACACGCTTTCCGTCCGGTTACCGCTGCTCTTTGTTGCCAGCACAGTAGCCATCATGGGCATCATGATTCCCTTGGTGTATCAGCGCTTCCACGACCGCATGATAGATCAGTATACGCGCATGGCCGAAGGTGTCACTCAGCTCATGGTCAATGCCTTCGATGCAGAGAAGGTCGATGAGTATATAGAGCACAACTTCGAGCTTCCCGAGTATGTCGAGACTGTCGACTACCTCTACACCCTGCGAGACAATTATCCCGACATCCTCTACATGTACATCTACCGCTTCGAGGAGGACGGTGGACACGTCATCATCGATCTAGACGCGGATTGGTGGGAGAACGGGCAAGGCTACAAGCCAGGCTACCTATGGTCGCTTGACGTAATCGAGGAACCCTATGCCTCACACTTGTCGGAGGTCATGAGGGGAGAGAAGATCGCCGGTTATTCCGAGCTGACCAAGGAAGACGGTTATCTGTTTACGTACACCCGCCCAATATTCCGAAGCGACGGCAGCTACGCTTGCACCGCATGCGTCGACTTCTCGATGGACTACCTGTCTGGGAAGGACAGGGCGTTCACCCTGCAGCTCGCCCTCATTGTGCTGGGCTTCGGCGCGATTGTGCTCGTGTTCGACTTCCGCATCGTTCGCAGGCGCGTGACGCACCCACTGGACAAGCTGTCGCTCTGCGCAAGTAAGTTTGCCTACGATACGGAAGAGGATCGGTCCTACAACCTTCAGCTTCTAGATGCCCTAAACATCAACACCGGCGACGAGATCGAAAGCGTCTATCACACGCTGCAATCCGTCACGAGCGATAGCTACCAAGCAACGGCAAACCTCTCCCAAGCGCTGGCAGACATCAAGGAGAGGGACGGAATGATCACGGCTATGGCCCAAGATTACCGGACCATCTTTTTCATCGATCTCGACAAGGACGAGTGTACCTGTGTTCGCGCCTCTACCACGACAGATACAGGCGACAAGTGTAAGGGACGCGTCTTCTCGTTCCAAGACGGCTTTGCAGACTATGCTGAGCGCTATGTTGCGGCATCGGATCGCGATGAGTTCCTTCGCTTTGTGGATCCCGACAACATCCGCGAGGAACTAGCTCACGAAACCATGATCTCGCTCATCTACCTGAGCACAAAAGACGACACGGAACAGTACGAGATGCTTCGTATTGCAGGTGTCCGCACCATCGCGGAACGCGATGACCGCATCGTCCATGCCGTCGCCGCGGGCTTCTCCGATGTCGATCGGCAAATACGCGAAGAGCTCGAGCACAGACACGCGCTTACGGAGGCGCTTGCGCGCGCCGAGGAGGCCAATACGGCAAAGACGGCCTTCCTCAGCTCGATGAGCCATGAGATCCGCACGCCCATGAACGCGATAATCGGTCTCGACAACATCGCGTTGCAGGAAGAGAACATCCCCCAGCGCACCCGTGACGAGCTCGAAAAGATCGGTGCCAGCGCACGGCATCTTCTCGCGCTTATCAACGACATCTTGGACATGAGTCGTATCGAATCTGGTCGCATGGTTCTCAAGGCAGAGGTCTTTTCCTTCACGGAGATGGTGGACCAGATCAACGTCATCATCAACGGACAATGCGAGGACAAGCGCCTAACCTACGTGAGCCAGACCATCGGAACGACAGATGAGAACTTCATAGGCGATGCCCTCAGGCTGAGACAAATCCTCATAAACATCCTTGGCAACGCCGTAAAGTTCACCGACGCACCAGGGACCGTCAGCTTCGTCATTGAGCAGACCAGCCAAACCGGCGACATTCAGAACCTTTGCTTCACCATCCAAGACAGCGGCGTTGGCATGGATGAGGCATTCATTCCCAAGCTCTTTGAGCCCTTCGCGCAGGAGGATGCCACCTCCACCAATCGCTACGGCGGAAGTGGCCTTGGCATGGCCATCACCAAAAACATGGTCGACTTGATGGGTGGTAGCATCACCGTCAAGAGCAAGAAGGGACACGGCACGACCTTCACCGTTACCATACCCCTACAACGGGCGGAGCGTGTCGAGACGTCCGAGGTGGTGGACGAGGGCGATTCGATCGTCTCCGTGGCGGGCCTTCACGTACTGATTGCGGAGGACATGGAGATGAATGCCGAGGTTCTGGCTGACCTTCTTGAAATCAAAGAGGTGAGCTCGGAGTGGGCAGAGAACGGGCAGATCGCGGTTGAGATGCTGTCGCAAAGTGAGGAGCATCATTTTGACGCCATCCTCATGGATATGCGCATGCCAGTCATGGACGGCCTGAGCGCCACTCGCGAGATTAGAAAACTCGACCGTACAGACGCCAAAGAGATACCGATCATCGCGCTTACTGCCAACGCCTTCGAGGAAGACGTGCGAGCCTGTCTGCAGGCTGGTATGGATGCGCACCTCTCCAAGCCGGTAGACATAGACGCCTTGGAGCAAACCCTCGGCAAACTTCTGGCAAAAGGATAGGCGCAGACAAAAGGCCTCGGCGCGGCACGTGCCACAATCCTCAGCCGACGCTTATTCGTCCGCAGACCAGCTCAACGTGTAACTATCCCCACTCACGTCCAAGCGCGCGGGAACGCCCATGAGCAGCGGGTAGTTCACGTCGCCATGCCCAGCAGGAAAGCCGAACGCCACGGGTACGTCCGTGTCGGCGAGTATCTGGCGCGCAATCATGTCGGCCGCGGACGAGAAGATGCCACCGCGAGAACTACCGTCGTAGTCCGCCATGTCGGTTGGGATGTCCGTCCACTCGCCAAACACGATGCCCGCTGCCCTGTCCAACACGCCCAGATGCTTGAGGATCGAGAGGTAGCGGTGGACGTGCTGGACGTCCTCCCCCACGTCTTCCAAAAACAGAATGTAGGGCTCGTCCGCCTGCGTGCAGTCGTAGGCAGTGCCCAGCACCGAGGTGAAGGTTGAGAGATTGCCGCCGACGAGCACGCCCTCGGCCTTGCCCTCCTTGCAGAATTCGCTCGACTCGCAGGTGTAGGCGGGCACCTCGCCGGCGATGAGCCTTCGCTCGGCCTCCACGCACGACTCCGGCAGTCCGTCGAACGACCCGCTCATGCACGCATGCACTGACGGCAGCCCTACGCTCGACCACGCGGAATGAAAGACCGTGATGTCGCTATAACCGATGATGAGCTTGTTCGACGTCTTGATGAGGTCGGACGACAGCTCATCCATCACCTCGGAGGCGCCATAGCCTCCGCGGACGCAAAAGATTGCCTTTATGTCGGGATCCTCGAGGGCCCATGTGAGGTCGTCCAAACAGTCCTGCAAACTACGGGTCTCTTCGCACACATGCTTGCCCTCCACAGGCACGTACCCCCAAGACTTGAGTCCCGCGACCGTCGCGTCCACCTGCTCTCGCGTGGGCAGTGCCGAGGGCGTGATCACGGCGACAGAGTCACCCTCCTGGAGAAACATCCCCTTTTGGCTTCCAGAATAGGTTGCAAAGCTCACCTCACAGGGAGTATCGACTCCCTCCGACATCGTCGTAGGCATGTCTTCAGGCACCGAGGCGCCCTGATCGCCTGCGGCACACGCACTACACGCCAGAACGAGCACCAGAAGCACGCAGCCAAGCAAAACCCTCACGGTCTTTTTCATCGTCGCATCTCCTCAGGGTCGCCATCCGAAAGCCTATCGAGTATCACCAAGGCTCACACACATACTACTTTTAAAAGATACACCATCCAATAGCTCCGCGCTTCGCTCGCGAAGTGGCACTTGACGAAGCCCCCGCGTCTGTCCCGTTGCGATACTGGAAGCGGGAATGAGCAACAGGGACAGTCCCCTTGTCACGCCTTGTGGTGACAAGGGGACCGCCCCCATCGCTCGCTATGCCTAGGAGTGCTTCGCTCGGTAGGCCACCTCGGCGTCGTGGAAGGCGACGAGGGCGCACATCGCGTCGTGGCCGCCGTTCTTCGCGAAGTCGCCGGACGCCAGGACGGCGCCCGCGTAGGCGAGGCCGGAGGCACTCACCGAGAAGC
>ONMP01000084.1:11533-27325 GCA_900318935.1 uncultured Actinomycetes bacterium | reverse complement strand
GGTGACCTTCTTTGTCGGTACGGCGGTCGCCTACCTCGTGCCAACCATCGCGGGCTTCATGCAGGGGGCACTCGGCATCGCGAACGCCTATCGTGTGACAATCGCAATCTTGGCTGCCATCGCCATTGCCTGCATGCTGTTGCCTGCCTTTACCATAGATGAGAATACCTACGCCGAGACGGAGCCCTCCACCACACCGATGGGCGCCTCCGTGATCAAGACCTTCAAAAACAAAGAGTTCCAGGTGTTTGAGATCTCAGACATCCTCTACTGGATTGGTCTCACGATGTTTCAGACTGGCCTGCCGTTCTATGTGACGAGCCTCATGGGTCTCGATAGCTCCATGAACTTCGTGCTCTTTGCGGGGATGACCGTCATCAGTCTCGTGTTTTACGCTCCGGTCAACATGATGGCGAAGCGCCTTGGCAAAAAGAAACTCGTGACCTTTGCGTTCTTCTTCTTTTGCGTTGCCTTCGCCACGACGAGCATATGCGGACAGTTCGGCGTGCCACCGATTGTGTGGGGCGGTCTCATTGCCGTGCTCGCAGCCATTCCCATGGCCATACTGGGCATCCTGCCGCAAGCGGTACTGGCAGACATCGCCGAGTGCGACGCAATCGAGTCGGGCGAAAATCGCGAGGGCATGTTTTATGCGGCACGCACCTTCTCGATGACGCTGGGGCAGTCGATTGCGATGATACTCTTTTCATCGATTGCCACTCTGGGCTCAGGCGGCTTTGGCTACCGTGTGACGGCGATGGTGGCAACGGCATTCTGCTTGTTGGGAGGCGTTGTTTTTATGCGCTATCGTGAGATGAGGGTGCTCGGTCTGATCGGAGGCCCGAGGTCGGGCGGAGAGGAGTAAACCATGTCGTTAGGTCCTATCGTTCGCATCGCCTACCATGTGCCGGGCATCGAGCGGCGGCGCCAGGTTGTCATCGCGGGCAACGGTGCTGCGACGGGTGGCAACGATGCTCGCGAGCTGGGCGTCATCGTGCGCGGCAATGATGAGGTCCGTCGCGTGGCGGTGTGCCCCGAGGTGCCGGTCATCATCGATGAGGTTGTGGCCACCATGAGCGTAGCGCTTGCCGATGCCGACGCAATCTACCTCAACGGATACAACTCGTGGACCGACAGCGTGGAACGACCCGTGGATGGGCGCATGTGGGGGCTGACGCGCGTGCCGGGTTCGGTTGTGGAGAAATACGCGCTTGACTCGAGTGGTGACTATCGCTTCGTAAAAGAAGACCCACGGCCGGGGCACCAGCATGGCTTTGGCTACGGCTATCTGCGGCAGGGTGATGAGGTGCTGCTCTTTGGCTCGCTTGATGAAAACTCTGGCTTCACGCTCATTCGCGAGGATCTGGAGGCGGGGACGTTGACCTTTGACAAGGAGCCTCCGGCGTGCGTGCTGCCAGCGGGAAGGGAACGTGAGTTGATTGCGCTTGCAGTGACAGGCGGGTCGTTGGAGGATGCGGTTAATCGCTGGGTGGCGCTTGCAGGCATACATCCTATGCCCGCGAGACCTGTGGTTGGCTATTGTAGCTGGTATCGCCATTACGCAGACATTGACGAGGCGACGCTCCTGGCGGACCTCGGAGGCGCGGCGGAGGTTCTGACCGGAGCGAACCTCGACGGGTTTGATCCGGTGTTTCAGGTGGATGACGGCTTTGCCAAGGTGGGCGATTGGCTCGAATACGATTGCGGGCGTTTTCCAGGCGGTCCCGCCGTACTTGCCCGGGCGGCAAAGGAATCCAGGCTCGTGCCGGGGCTGTGGTTGGCACCCTACATGTGCGAGCGCGATTCTCGCTTGTATGATGAGCACCCGGAGTGGCTACTGCGCAACGAACGCGGTGACTTGGTGGTCGCGGGGAGCAATTGGAGCGGTGCATTCGCGCTGGACATCTGCAACGAAGAGGTTCAGGCGTACGTGCGACAGGTGCTTCGCACCGTCACGGAAGAATGGGGCTTTGAGCTGCTCAAGCTTGATTTCCTCTACGCCGCCTGCTTGGAGCCACATGATGGACTAAACCGTGGTGAGCTCATGGCACGGGGCGTCGATCTTTTGCGTGAAAGTGTGCCGGAAGGAACGAGACTGCTGCTCTGTGGCGTGCCACTCACCTCGGCGTTTGGCAAGTGCGAGTACTGCCGCGTGGGGCAGGACGTTGGGCTGGACTGGGATGACATGCCCCAGAGGCGTCTCTTGCACCGCGAGCGCGTGAGCACGAGGCTTTCGCTGGCGAACGCTCGGGGGAGGGCGCACTTGGATGGGCGAGTGTTCCGGTGCGACCCCGACGTGCTGATTCTGCGCGAGGAGGGTGTGACGTTTACGGCTTCGCAGCGCGTGGAGATGTTCGTCACCGACACGAGCAGCGGTGGTGTGATGCTTACCTCCGACGACATGGGGGCTTGGGACGAGACGCAGCTCACTCGCTACCACGAGGCGCTCGCGCGCTTCCGGGCGTACAACCTCGCCAAGAGGACCTAACGATGGGGGTACTGGGGGGACAGTCCCCTGGGTACCCAGGGGACTGTCCCCCCCCCAGTACCATCCCAAAAGCGCTACTATGGTTGGACGCAACAACGTCGATTGGAGACATGCCATGCACACAATAAGTCGTCGTTCATTCTTGGGACTTGCAGGGCTCGCGTCACTATCGTTTGCAGCCTGCGGATCGGGTGGCGGTGAGACGGAAGCCGCGAGCGTCGAGGCCGAGGCTGACGATACCGTCGCGGATGCCGGAAAGATCGAGGGCGGAGTGCTCGTGACTCCCTACGATGAGGGCTACAGCACGGGCAAGCATCACGCCACCATCGAAGTCAAGGATTACGGCACTATCGAGGTCGAGCTCAACGCGTCGAATGCACCTATCACGGTGAGCAACTTTGCCCACCTCGTCAACGAGAAGTTCTATGACGGTCTCACGTTCCACCGCATCATCAAGGACTTCATGGTTCAGGGTGGCGACCCAAATGGAGATGGCACGGGTGGGTCCGACGTGCAGATCAAGGGCGAGTTCTCGAGCAACGGCGTGGTGAACGCGATTCAGCACAAGCGTGGCGTCATCTCCATGGCCAGGTCTGGCGATCCCAACTCCGGTAGCTCGCAGTTCTTCATCATGCACAAGGACACGAGCAGCTTGGACGGGGAATATGCCGCCTTCGGCAAGGTGACCAAGGGCATGGACGTGGTTGACAAACTTGCCGAGGTGCCCGTGGAGGACGGGAACGGAACGGTAAAGCCCGAGAACCAGCCAGTCATCACCTCTATCGTGATGGTTGACTAGGGGTGAGTTCACTCAGTTCCCGTTCACAAGAAGTTGCCGACGCGAAGGGATTGCCATGGACTATGACGTGATCATCATCGGTGCGGGACCGGGTGGCATCTATGCCGCATATGAGCTGTGCAAACTTGCTCCCGAGCTGCGTGTGGCGGTCTTTGAGGCGGGCAACGAGTTGGACAAGCGCCGGTGCCCGATTGACGGCAAGCGCGTAAAGACCTGCATCAACTGCAAGAGCTGCTCCATCATGAGTGGCTTCGGTGGGGCGGGGGCTTTCAGCGACGGGAAGTACAATATCACCAACGATTTCGGCGGCACGCTGCACGAGTACCTCGGCAAGGACGAGGCGCTGAGCCTCATGCATTATGTCGATGAGATAAACCTTGCGCACGGGGGTGAAGGCACTCGGCTGTACTCCACAGCAGATTCCTCAATCAAGACGCTCTGCATGCAGCACAAACTCAAATTGCTGGATGCCTCGGTGCGCCATCTGGGGACTGACATCAACCACGTGGTGCTCGAGCGGCTCTATGAAGAGTTGCGCGGAGAGGTGGACTTCTACTTCCGTATGCCGGTCGAGAGTATCGATATACTGGATGATGGCGGCTATCGCGTGCATGCGCGGGGACAAGGCTACAGCTGCTCAAAGTGCGTCGTGTCGGTGGGGCGCAGCGGTAGTGCTTGGATGCAACGCATCTGCCAAGAGCTGGGCATCCCCACAGAGTCCAACCGGGTGGATATCGGCGTGCGAGTGGAGCTACCGGCAGTTCTTTGGGCGCATCTGACGGACGAGCTGTACGAGTCAAAGATTGTGTATCGTACGGAGAAGTTCGAGGACAGGGTGCGCACCTTCTGCATGAATCCGCGCGGCATCGTCGTCAACGAAAACACGGGTGGCATCATCACGGTCAATGGCCACAGTTTCGAGGATCCGGCGCGTCAGACGGAAAACACGAACTTTGCCCTACTCGTCTCAAAGCACTTCACGGCGCCGTTCAAGGATTCCAATGGTTACGGCGAGAGCATCGCGCGACTCTCAAACATGCTGGGTGGTGGCGTTATCGTCCAGCGCTTGGGCGACCTCGCGCGCGGTCGTCGCTCAACGCATCAGCGCATCGAGGAGGGTTTCGTGACGCCTACGCTCAAGGCCGAGCCAGGTGACCTATCGCTCGTGCTTCCGAAGCGCATCTTGGACGGCATCATCGAGATGATTCATGCGCTCGACAAGATTGCTCCCGGCACTGCGAACGATGACACGCTGCTCTATGGCGTTGAGGTCAAGTTCTACAACATGCAGGTACGTGTGGAGCCGAACTTGGAGTCTCGGCACAAGGGCCTCTACGTTATCGGTGACGGGAGTGGCGTCACCCACTCGCTCTCGCATGCGAGTGCGAGCGGCGTCTTTGTGGCGCGCGATATCGTTGGGGACTGAGTGGCGTTGTATCCGACGAGCCGATAAAGGCGGCCACCTCTCTCGGATGGGGTTCGTTATTCCAGCTCGAAGGCTCCGGTGTAGAGCTGGTAGTAGGTGCCCTTGGCAGCGATGAGCTCGTCGTGCGTGCCGCGTTCGATGATGTTGCCGTGGTCAAGGACGATGATGACGTCGGAGTTGCGCACGGTGGAGAGTCGGTGCGCGATCACGAAAGTAGTGCGTCCTTCCATGAGGGCATCCATGCCGCGACTCACAATCTGCTCCGTGCGGGTGTCGATGGAGCTTGTCGCCTCGTCGAGGATCATGACAGGTGGGTCGGCGACTGCGGCTCGGGCGATGGACAGGAGCTGTCGCTGCCCCTGGCTCAGGCTCTCGGCGTTGTCAGTGAGCATGGTCTCGTAGCCCTCGGGCAGACGACGGATGAAGTCGTGTGCGCCTACCAGCTTGGCTGCTTGCATGCATTCCTCGTCGGTAGCATCGAGCCGACCATAGCGGATGTTGTCCATAACGGTGCCGGTAAAGAGGTTCACGTCCTGCAGGACGATGCCCAACGAGTGGCGTAGTGCGCTCTTCTTCATCTTGTTGACATTGATGCCGTCGTAGCGAATCTTGCCGTCGGCGATGTCGTAGAAGCGATTGATGAGGTTCGTGATGGTGGTCTTTCCCGCACCAGTGGCACCAACGAAGGCGACCTTCTGTCCGGGGAATGCGTCGAGCGTGATATTGTGCAGCACGAGTCGTTCGGGCACATAGCCGAAGTCAACGTCGTCGAGCACCACGTCGCCCATAACGGGGACGTAATCAAGTGTGCCAGCAGACTTATGCGGGTGCTTCCACGCCCAGATGCCCGAGCGGTCGGTGAGTGCGACCTCTTCCGTCACGTTGACCATGTCCTCGTCAAAATGCACGCGCACGAGATCCACGTAGCCCTCGTCCACCTCGGGTTCCTCGTCGAGCAGCTGGAAGATGCGCTCGGCGCCCGCAAGGCCCATGACCACGAAGTTGATCTGATGCGAAATCTGGCCGATGGAACCAGCGAAGCGCTTGGTGAGGTTGAGGAAGGGGATGACGATGTCGATGGAGAGCACCATGCCCGAGATGCAGGGATTGGGCAGGTTGATGCCCAGGAAAAGGCCGCCTGCTAGGGCTACGACCACGTAGGCGATGTTGCCGAGATTCATGAGGACCGGACCGAGCGTATTCGAGTAGATGTTTGCCTGCTTGGCTGCCTCAAAGAGCTCGTCGTTGACTTGGTCGAACTCGGTCTGCATCTGCTTCTCGTGGGTGAAGACCTTGATGACCTTCTCGCCGTTCATGGCTTCCTCGGCGAAGCCCTCGGCGCGTCCGATGGCATGCTGCTGGGCGATGAAGTAGTGCGCGGACCTACCGCCCAAGAAACGAGTGAGCCATGCCATGAAGCCGACCATCACGAGAACGACGGCGGAGAGCGGTATGGAGTACCAGAGCATGATGACGGTGAGCGATGTCATGGAGATGGCCATGGTGAGCAGGTTGGGGAAGGCCACGCCGACGAGTTGGCGCAGGGCATCCACGTCGTTGGTGTAGTAGCTCATGATGTCGCCGCGCTGATTCTGGTCAAAGAATCTCACGGGTAGGTCTTCCATATGGTCGAACATCTTGTTGCGGATTTCCCTGAGGGTGGCCTGCGTGAGGAAGGCGCCGAGTTGGGTCTGGGCGATCTGGCAGGCGAGTGCGATGGCGTAGATGGTGATGAGCGTGATGGCAATCTGCGTAATCTCTGGTGCGGCAGCGGACCAGTCGCCCGATTGCCAGGTGCGGGTGATGACGTCGATGGTGCGCTGCAGCATGATTGACGGGAAGGTCGAGAGCACGGCCGCAGCCACCACGCAGAGTATCATCAGCGTGAACTGCAGGGGATGGAAAGAAAAGACCATCTTGAGCGTGGCGACAGCCACCTTCTTTGGGTTGGAGGCACGCTTGCCACGGCTGCCCTTGCCGGGGACGCCCTTGTTGAGCTGCTGGTTCTTGTCATTCTTAGGCATCGACCTCACCTCCTTCCCCGAAGGCCTCGTTCATGGTCTGAATCTCCTCTGTGGCCGCATCGTCCGGCTCGGTCGTTGCCATTCCCTCGAGCGTCTGGTCGTGACTGGCCTTGTTTTGCGTGAGGTATACCTCGCGGTAGATGTCGGAGGTCTGGAGCAGCTCTTCGTGTGTGCCAATGGCGCTGATGCCGCCGCCGTCGAGCACCACGATGCGGTCGGCGTCTGCCACCGAGCTCGTGCGTTGCGCGATGATGATCTTCGTCGTGTCGGGGATGAACTCACGGAAGCCCTGCTGTATGAGCTTGTCGGTCTTTGTGTCTACGGCGCTTGTCGAGTCGTCTAGGATCAGGATCTTTGGCTTCTTGAGCAGAGCGCGGGCGATGCAGAGTCGCTGCTTCTGGCCGCCGGAGACGTTGGTGCCGCCCTGCTCGATGTAGGTGTCGTACTTGTCGGGCATGAGCTGGATGAACTCGTCGGCTTGTGCGAGCCTGCAGGCATGCTCGAGCTCTTCGTCGGTCGCGTCTGGGTCGCCCCAACGAAGGTTGTCCTTGATGGTGCCGGAAAAGAGCACGTTGCGCTGCAGCACCACGGACACCTCGTTGCGCAAGGTGTCGAGGTCGTAGTCGCGTACGTCGATGCCGCCTACGCGCACGGTGCCTTTGGTGGCGTCGTAGAGGCGGCTGATGAGCTGGATGAGCGTGGACTTGGATGAGCCGGTACCGCCGATGATACCGATGACCTCGCCCGAGCGGATGTGAAGGTCAATGTCGGAGAGAGCCATGCGGTCGGCGGCAGCGTTGTAGGCGAAGCTCACGCCGTCAAAGTCAATGGACCCGTCGGGCACATCGTAGATGGGGTCGGCGGGGTTGCTGATGTCGGGTTGCTCGACGAGCACCTCGCAGATGCGCCTGGCGCTCTCCTCGCTCATGGTGACGATGACAAAGATCATGGACAGCATGTTGAGACTCATGAGCATCGAGAAGCCGTAGGTGATGAGGGCAGACATCTGGCCGACCTGCATGTCGGCGCCAGCCGAGCTCACGATGGCACGACTGCCAAAGAAGATGACGAAGGTGTAGATGATGTCGACCGCGAGAGTCATAGCCGGCTGGTTCCATGCGAGGATGCGCTCGGCACCCCAGAAGTCAAAGAACAGCTCGCCGGAGGCCTTGCGAAACTTCTGCTTCTCGTATTCCTCGCGCACGTAGCTCTTTACCACGCGGATGCCGCTGACGTTCTCCTCCACCGACTCGTTGAGGCGGTCGTACTTGCGGAAGATGCGGCGAAAGATGGGCATGACGATGCGTGCGATGCCAAGGAGCGCCGCGCCGAGGCCGATTGACACAAAGACGTACAGGATTGCCATGGGGCCACCTGAGACGAAGGCCATGACGGCCGCAAAGACAATCATGAGCGGGGATCGCACGGCCGAGCGTATGAGCTGCATATAAGCCATCTGCACGTTCTGCGTGTCTGTGGTGAGACGTGTGACCAGTGAGTTCGTGGAGAAGCGGTCGATGTTTGAGAACGAGAACCGCTGGATGGAAGCGAACATGTCGTGTCGCAGATTGCGTGCGAGGCCGGTTGAGGCCACGGAGCAAGCCACGCCAGCACGAATGCCGCAAAAGAGGGACACAAGTGCGAGCGCCGTTAGCACGGCTCCGTAGATACCGATGGTACGCATCTCGGTGCCGTCCTGCATGTCGTTGATGAGCTGCGACGTGATGAAGGGGATGGTACATTCGATGATGACCTCGCCGGTCACATAGAGTGGTGCGCGCAGTGAATCGGCCTTGAACTCGCGTACTGACTTGCCGATGATGCCAAAGATTTCACGCAGGGTGAGGTTGGGCATGGTCGTCTGCTCGTTCGTCATATTTTCGCCTCGCTTTCGTCAAGAGTGGTCCAATGGCGCTTTACCCTGGAGAGCAACGTGCCGAGAGTCCGTTGCTCCTCTATGGTGAGGCACGAAAACGCCGCACTCTCGAAGCGCTCTCGCTCCTCACAGGCATGCCGCGCCCAATCGCGCCCCTTTGCCGTCAGTTCGATGTCGAGCTGCCGGCGATCGCGCTGGCAGGCAGAGCGCCTGATGAGCTGCTCGCCCTCGAGCTTGGTAAGCACCTCAGAAAGGGATGCGGAGCTGACATCACTTCTTTCGAGCAGCTCTCGCTGCGTGAGGTGTCCGTCATGCTTGCTGAGCGCGGTGAGCACGAACTTCTTTCCCCCACGCCCGCCCGCGTGAACGTGCAGATAATGCCCGAAGTATCCAAGGTAGTGCAGCATCTCGGCGGGGTTGGGTGGCCCTGCCGAGGTTTCGTATTTGACGTCCAAGACTCCTCCAATCGATTAGGTACCTAGCTATCCTATTCCCCGCTTACATAAATGTCAAGGTACCTAATGAAATCTTGTTCATTGCGGGTATACGAGGGGTGGCTCCTCTCGTGCCTTTCGCGTACCCTCCCAAAGGTCTGTCTGACTCACGTGTGTTACAGTCATGTGATAATGCGCACAATCAACCGCGGATGTTGAGGGAGGCTCGTGTGAGAGAGAAGGCGCTGCGAAAGGGCACCGTCGTCTTCAGGCAGGGGGATGCCGGAGATTGCATGTACTATGTCCGTTGGGGCAAAGTCGGTGTGTTTGTGGACTATGGCACACCTAAGCAGAGACAGCTTGCAGAACTCAATGCGGGCGATTGCTTTGGAGAGATGGGCCTCATCGATGGCGAGCCACGTTCTGCTGCCGTGGTGGTCATGGAGAGCGAAACGGTACTAGAGCGCATCGGCGAGGACGAGTTCGCGGAGTTCCTCGCAAGCAATCCAAACCAGGTATATGCCATCATCCAGCAGCTGAGCCATAAACTGCGTCAGGTCACCAAGGACTACTTGGAAGTCTGTCAATCTGTTGCGGGCGCCGTGGGAGAGGATGCCGACGGCGTGGACGATGCCAGTGACTATCATTTCGCGCAAGACGAGCGGCTGCGAGAGATTCACGACAGGCAAGCCGCGGCGGGCGACGCATAGGGGGTGCCGCATGAACCACTTGAGATTTGACATCGGTGATGTGATTCTTCGCGAGGGTACGTACGGCGAGACGATGTACGAGATAACCTCCGGTACGGTGGGAATCTATGCGGCCTATGGCTTGCCGAAGCAACGCATGCTAGCGACGCTTGGCCAAGGCGATAGTTTCGGAGAGATGGGCCTTGTGGAATTCTGGGCGCGGAGCGCGACGGCTGTCGCGATGGAAGATGGCACCTGCGTGGATGAGGTGAACCTCGACGAGTTCATGGCCTACATCCGCACGCGGCCGGAGAAGACCCTCCACATCATGCGTCAGCTCAGCGCGCGCATTCGCGATACCGACGCGAAGTACGTTGAAGGCGGGACAGTCGCGCGGCGGCAGTCTCCGCTCGAAACTGTTTGACATGATTCAGCACGTGAGGGGTCGCGCCTCGTGACGCAGGCGGATTGGGTGCTTGGGGGCCTGGCGTGAGCATGGAACACTCGGAGTTTAGCCTTACCGTGCTTGGAGTGCGTGGCTCTGTGCCGGTGTCTGGCCCGGAGTACGACGAGTACGGGGGCTCTACCTCTTGCTACCTCGTACGGGCGGGAAGGTACTCCGTACTGCTTGACGCCGGGAGCGGACTCGTCAATGCTCCCGTGTCGCTACCCGAACCTCCTGCCATTCTGCTGTCCCATTGGCACCTCGATCACCTGATTGGCCTTGGCATGTACGAGCGCCTTTCCATGGTCGGGACAACGACTGACCTCTACGTGCCGGCGCTGAATGAAGGCTATGGTCCGGAGACTCTTGACGTTGTGTTTGGCCCTCCCTTTTGGCCCCTGGAGTTGAGCGCCTACGCCGGTGACGTCCACGTTCACGAGATGCGCCAGGCGCTTGATGTCGGACCGATGCACATCACGGTGGCGAGCGGCAACCATCCCGGTGGCTGCCTGGCATTCAGGATTACCTGCGGTGACAAGTCGATTGCCTACGTCACCGATTACGAATACGAGCCAATCTCGTTTCAACGGCTCGTGTCTCTGTGTGACGGTGCGGATGTGTTGCTGTATGACGCACAGTACGACGGGGAAAGCTGCCAGAGTCATCAGGGCTTCGGCCATTCGACGCCGCTGAGGGGCATCGAGCTCATGGAAGCGACTGGCGCTAGTCAGTTGCTGCTCATTCACCATGACCCAAAGAGCACCGACGAGATTCTGCGGTGTCGTGAACGCGAGCTGGGTCGCGACGGGGTTCGGTTTGCCCGCGAGGGCGAGGTGGTGAACCTGTGAGTGCACAAATGTCAATCGAGGAACTCCAAGCACGCCTGGTTGCCTTAGAGGAGGAGAACGAGCGCCAACGGCGATCGATCGACACCCTCAATCGCTTCGTCCGCGAGGGGATGGGTTCCTACATTGCCCACGAGGTTCTTGACGTGATCTTGCAGCAAGAGGAGGGTGCCGAGCTTGCGGGCGAGCGACGCGAGGTTTCCATGATGTTTGCGGACATCCGTCACTCGACCGAACTTGCTGAGAGTATGGATGCCGATGATTACGTCAAGATGCTGAACCACTATCTGGAAGACATGATAGAGATCATCGACTCCTGGCAGGGAAACATCACGGGCTTCGCGGGCGACTCCATCGTCGTGGTCTATGGCGCGCCGAAGCGCAACGAGCGTGCGGCTTTCCAGGCGGTGGGGAGCGCGGTCGCCATGCAGCGACGGATGCCGTCGGTCAACGAGTGGAACCATGCGCATGGATACCCTACCCTCGAAATAGGGATTGGCATCCACGTCGGTGAGGCGGTTCTTGGCTGTATCGGCTCTCAGACACGCATGAAATATGACATGATTGGCCGCAACGTCAACATGGCCGCGCGAATCCAAGGTTTTTCGGCTGGTGGGCAAATCCTCGTCTCGACCGAAGCACTAAATGCGGCTGGAAACAAAATCGTCGTGAATCCCCATGGCTCCAAACGGGTGAGAGCCAAGGGGATACGCGACGAGCTGCTTCTTCACGATGTGGTCGGCTTTGGATCGCTGCGCATTCCTCGATGTGTGGCGGAGGACCTACACTGAGGCTCGCATGACGGTGGCGAGCAGATGGGCGCTGACGGCGTCGGGCGCGGCCTTGGGCAGGCTGTGTCCCATGCGGGGGACGACGATGAGCCGGGCGCCAGGGATGGCATTCACGATGCTTCGCGTCTCCGCAGGCTCGATGCAGTCGTGCTCGCCGACCATGATGCAGGTGGGGCATTGGATGGACGCGAGCGAGTCGGCCTCGATGTGCGGCTCATCGAGCATGAGCTGGAGCAGCTCGGCATCCTGTGCGGCGACGGCGGGGGAGGGCATGAGCAGCGTCAGGTCCACGTCGTCGGGCCGTGCCTCGCAGGGACTGCCGCAGTCGCGCCAATAATCAGCCCACGCGCGGTTGAGAGCGACAGAACCCTCGATGTCCCAGTTTGGATCCTCGATGACGCCTTCAGGCGTGAGGTTTGCCCCAAGCGCCGTGATTGAGGCGACGCGTTCGGGATAATCGCGCCCAAGGAGCAGGGCCTCGATGCCGCCGTCAGAAAAGCCCAGCACATGGGCGCAATCCACTTCGAGCGAGTCGAGCGCACAGATGGCATCCTGGGTCATGAGCTCGTAGGTGAGCGGTGCGCCACCGCGCGTCGACATTCCCTGTGCACGCGAGTCGATGGCGACGACCCAGAGGTCAGCCTCCAGGCACACGTCCACGATGGGGCCGAATATACCGTGCTCCTCGCCGTTGCCGTGAAGCATGAGGACGGGCGTCACCGCAGAGGTCGGCGTGCCGTAGACGAAGGTTGCGATTTGCGCGCCATCAGGCGTGGTGACGCGACGAGCGATGGTCGGCGCCACAGACGGGCGGTTGTAGCGACTGGGAAAGTGTGGTTCGGGCGGTGTTGGTGTCATGGCATGCCTCCAAACTGAGATACTGGTTATTGTCCCCCCATCGTGGCATCATGGTCGATTGTACAGACGCATGCAAGGAGCAAGCCCATGTCGCAAAGAAACACCGCACCGCGCGACCGCGCGACCATCCGCCGTACACTCCACTGGTTCTGGTGGGTGACGAAGAAGCGCCCGTTCGCCACGTTCATGGCCGTCTTTACGAGCGTGACCTATACTGCGCTGCTCACCTACGCGAACACTTGGGTCATGGGTCTCATTGTGGATCGTGTGCAGGCCGAGCCGGTGGGCGCCGAGCGTGTCTTTGAGGTCTTCGGGCCTTACGTCTTGGCGCTTCTTTTCGTCAATGCCGTTGGTCAGACCTGCTCAAAGCTGCAGGACTGGTCGGTCATGGCCCTCGAGCTCAACGGCAACTACCACCTCGCGAGGCTCTGCTTTGACACGCTGGCAAACCAGTCGATGACCTTCCACACCTCGCGTTTCGGCGGTTCGCTCGTGAGTCAGACCTCGCGCTTCATGGGCGGTTACACGCAGCTCGTGGACGTCGTGGTCTACTCGCTCATCCCCACGATTGCAAGCGTCATATGCACGATCGTGCTGCTCTGGCCGGCGAGTCCGCTCTTTGTATGCGTTCTCTTTGCGCTGCTCGTCCTGTACGTGACGATTGCCTATCGGATGTACGAGCGCATCCTGCCACTCTCGGCCAAGACGGCGGCGGCGCAAAACAAGCTCTCGGGCGTGCTCTCCGATGCCGTGACGAACATCCTTGCCGTCAAGACCTGCGGGCGCGAGGACTTCGAGCGGCAGCTCTTTGACGATGCGGACGCCGAGGCCATGGAGGCCGAGCGCGTCTCGATGAACGCGATGATGCGGCGCGGCGCCACGACGAGCGCGCTGATTACCATCATCATGTTTGTGACGTCCATCTTTGTGTGCGGGGGCAACGCATGGTATGGCATCTCGGCGGGCATGCTCGTGATGATGTTCACCTACACCTACCAGCTCACCATGCGGTTCAACTACTTCAACTCGATGATGCAGCGCATGAATCGTGCCGTGGGCGATGCCGCGGAGATGACAAAGATTTTGGACGAGCCGCGCCTCGTGGAGGACGCGCCGGGAGCGCCGGAACTCGTGGTGGAAACGGGCGCCATCGACTTTGAGGGGCTGCGCTTCCGCTACCCCGATGCCTCGGAGGACGACTACGTCTTCCGGGGGCTCGACCTGCACGTCCCGGCCGGCCAGCGCGTCGGCCTCGTGGGGCGCTCCGGCTCCGGCAAGACGACCCTCACCAAGTTGCTGCTGCGCCTCTCCGACGTGCAGGAGGGCCGCGTGCTCGTGGACGGGCAGGACATCTCCGCTTGCACGCAGCAGTCGCTGCGCCGTCAGATTGCCTACGTGCCACAGGAGGCGCTGCTGTTCCATCGCTCCATCCGCGAGAACATCGCCTACGGCAGGCCCGACGCCACCGACGAGGAGATCATGGAGGCCGCGCGGCTCGCGAACGCGAACGAGTTCATCGACCGCCTGCCCGCGGGGCTCGACACGATGGTGGGGGAGCGTGGCGTCAAGCTCTCCGGTGGGCAGCGGCAGCGCGTCGCCATCGCCCGCGCGATTCTTGCTGACTGTCCGATTCTCGTGCTTGACGAGGCGACCTCCGCCCTCGACAGCGAGTCCGAGGCACTCGTGCAGGGCGCGCTCGAGAACCTCATGGCTGGCCGCACCTCCATCGTGGTCGCCCACCGCCTCTCCACCGTTGCCGCCCTCGACCGCATCGTGGTTCTCGAGGAGGGCGCCATCGTGGAGGACGGCACCCACGCCGAGCTCAGCCGCGCGGGCGGCGTGTACGAGAGCCTCTGGGACCGCCAGACGGGGGCGTTTCTCGAGGCGGAGTGAGCCTAGGCAAACAGATCGTTCGCCGTGACCACTTTCCCACAGTGGGATTGTGATCACATCTCCCCGTCGCATCGTCGAAATCTTGAAAAGTTGCATCAGTGGCACTAATACTGTCTTGAATTGTTGCATCACTAGTGCTTCAATAGCATAGAAAAGTTGCATGTGACGTTTGGAGGTCCCTTGCTCAAACGGAAGATGTATGCCTACCTGCAGTCGTGGAAACGCTCACACGGCACCGAGTGCCTCCTCGTCAACGGCGCTCGCCAGGTCGGCAAGTCGTTCATCATCGAACGCTTCGGGGAGGCGGAGTACGAGAGTTTCGTCAAGCTCGACTTCGTCGAGCACCCCGACTACAGGGAGATCTTCAGTGGGTCGCTGTCTGCGAAGGACCTCTACTCGCGCATCACGCTCTTCGTGCCGGGCGTGCACATCGTCCCCGGCAAGACCCTCCTCTTTCTCGACGAGCTGCAGGAGTGCCCTGAGGCACGATCCGCGTTCAAGTACCTCGCACAGGACGGGCGCTGCGACGTCATAGGCTCGGGTTCGCTCTTGGGGATGCGGTACCGCGAGCTCGAGGACGCACCATCCCTGCCCGTAGGGTACGAGCGGCAGGTTACGATGCGTCCCCTCGACTTCGAGGAGTTCCTCTGGGCGCTCGGCTATGACGATGGGGCGCTCGATGCGCTCAGGGACTACTACAAACGGCTCGAACCCGTGCCGCAGGCGGTGCACACGGCCATGATGCGCCGCGTGAGGGAGTACCTCGTCATAGGCGGCATGCCCGCAGTGGTGAACACCTTCGCCGGAGCGGGCGACTACGGGGCCACCCACGACGCGCAGCTGATGCTTCATGCGCTCTACCTCGATGATATAGCGCGGTACGCTCCGCCCGAGGAGCGCGTCAAGGCCCGAGCCTGCTACCTCTCGCTCCCGCGCCAGCTCGCGAAGGAGAACACCAAGTTCCAATACGCCGTCGTAGAGAGGCGCGCCGGCGCGCGCAAGTTCGCGGGCTCCGTTGACTGGCTTGTTGGGTCAGAGATGGTCCTGCGCTGCCAGGCGGTTTCCACTCCCTCTTACCCCCTTGCCGCCTACGAGATGGGAGAGCGCTTCAGGCTCTACGCCAACGACACAGGTCTGCTCATGGCCATGTACGACTTCGACATGAAGCGCGCGGTCGTGGAGAACACGCTGGCCGGGCCCATGAAGGGCGGGCTCTACGAGAAC
>ONMP01000084.1:0-11471 GCA_900318935.1 uncultured Actinomycetes bacterium | reverse complement strand
CTCCACGAACGGCAGCCACGAGATCGAGTTCCTCGGGTCGCGGGACGCACGGGTTGAGCCCATCGAGGTCAAGGCCTCGCGCGGCTCGACCGCGTCGCTCAACGCGCTGCTGGAACGTGATGACATAGCGCAAGGGTTTAAGCTCGTAGACGGAAACGTCGGGCGTGATGGCAAGAAGGTCACCCTGCCTCACTACCTGGCACTGTATCTGTACCGGTAGGGAGCTGTGATCGCGCTTGCAGAGGGTGCCCCTGCCGGAATTGCGCTTGCAGAGGGTGTCAGACCCTCTGCAAGCTGATTCCCAGCAGAAAAACCCTCGCCAAGTGCGAAACCGTCTGACGGCACCCTCGCCAAGTCAAATCTCAGCAGAAAACCCTCTCCGGCGTCGCAATCCCGTCGCTCCACCCCAGATTCCCTGCAGGGTTTGCGTTTGGCGAGGGTGCCGGGATCGCGTTTGGCGAGGGTGGGAGGATCCTCAAGCGGCTTCTCGGCAGACGCGCCCCATGGCCGGTCTCCGGGCTGGTGGCTCGCAGCGACCCGCCGCGGATGATGCCCACAGGTTTTGGGACTGAACCCTCATTCATGCAGCGCAACGCTGCTCAAGCGCGTCTTGGCGCTGAGGAACGGGACGATAGCCGAGGATGGCGCCTATACCGTGATCTCCACGCGGTTGCCCTCGGCGTCGAGCACGCAGCTCTCGTAGTAGCCGTCCCCGGTAGTACGCGGCCCGCTCACGCAGCGGTAGCCGTCTGCCACGAGGCGTGCCGTGAGCGCGTCGACCGCCTCCTTGGACCCAACCGACACAGCGACGTGCCCGTAGCCGTCATGGGGCCGGTCGTCCTCGTTGGGCCGCTGCGTCCCGTCCCACATGAGCTCCAACCTCGCCCCGCCGTCTGGGAAGGCGAGGAAGTACGAGTGGAAGCCCGCGGCGTTTACGTACTCGCTTCCCGCCGAAGCGTCAAAGTAGGTCTCCCACCAGCTCCTCGCCCGCTCCAAGTCACACACCCACAACGCCACGTGCTCGACACGCATGCTGCACCTCGCTCTCCCCTCGACCAGACGATTCCTTACTCATTCTCGCAGAGATGGGAGTCCCAGGAGCGCTTCGACGTGACATCCATGGTTGACCACGAGGAATACATGTACGACCCCGGCCGCATGGCATTCGGGACGGAGGTTCCTACCCGCGCCAATTGACCTTACCGATAGAGGTCCTCAACGGCAACAAGGTGTCACGCGAAAGGGGGCACATCGAGTAGAGATAGAAGTGCAGCGAGTCATACCCCCTGACGAGGGCCGAACGCTTCTCGAGTTCGCGCATCGCCTCGGCCTCGTCGAATGTCTCACGATACTTGCACTCCCCCTCAAGCATCTCCTTGCTCTGGGTGTTTGCAGCCATGACGTCTATGCCCGTCGTTGTCCGTCTATCGGGGTCCTGACCCCACCACGAGTCGAAGGCGTCAACCCAAGAAGCCTCCGCTGTCATCGTGGTGGAAGTCTCCACGCTCGCCACCCGATATCTGGTAGGACTCGCCCTCCTCAAAGGTAAAGACATCCGTCGTGCTGTAGCTGCCCGCCGAGCCAAAGGCGTCCTCGTCAGAGATCCACGTTGTGCCCTTGGCGACCTTGAGGGTGTAGCGCCCGCAGGGGAAGCTCACGTCCTTGCTCTCGCCGGGCTTGAGAAGCTCCATGAACTCAGTTGAGCCGTCCATACGCACCAGGCGGTAGCACGTCATTTGTGAGCCGGCAGAGAGATGCAGCCCGCTCGTACCAGGACCATAGGGCTCGTCTTTGTACTTCTCGGCTCGCTCCGCGGCTGCCGCGGCTTCTGCCTCGGCTGCAGCAGCCTCCGCCTCAGCCTTCGCCGCCTCCTCGCGTGCGACGATAACCGCGTCATCTGAGTCTTCGAGGACAGTACTAAGGGTGTAGGGATAGAGACGCCCTTGCTCCCAATTGGACCGCAGGTACTTCTTGTCCTCCTCGGGTTCTGTGACGTCTAGGATCTTGTGGTCGTTACTAAACCTAGACGGGTCAGTATCCCTAAGGAACACGAAGCCATCCGTCGCATCGCAGATCTGTACCCCATGGTGGATGTACTCGTTGGCTGTGATTTGTAAGGCGAACTCACAGCCGGTAGCCGTATCGAAGCCATAGTGGCTCCACTGGTGGGAGTTGGGGGCATACGAGCTGTACAGGACATACGCGCCATAGGAGACGAGACGTGCACGCCCATCGCAGTTCTCATCGACCTCGCGAAACTGCCTGTGAACGCCAGCCGTGGTGATGCCTCCCGACGCATCAAGCCGCATGAGTTCGAAGTCCTGATCGTCCTCGTGGTCCTTCTCGTCTTCGGGGAGTGCGAGGAAGTAGACGTCATCACCCACTACGGCAAAGCTGTCTGCGCACCCAACCTCAGCCAGCGTCTCGAATTCGTAGCTCGAGCCATCGTATGCCAGGCGATAGAGCTTTCCGTTCTCCCCGTCGATGTCGCTCGCCGTAAGGAGTAACCCGTCCTCAGTCGCGACTACGTGGCAGATGATGTCTTCCTCTGGTGAGAGCTTCTCGTACTTATCCGACTCCGGATCGCCAATTTCCAGCAATCCTCCCTCGCTGCATACGAGCGAGCCGTCCAGCCATAGGAGCTGGTCTACCTCGTTCTCTGTATGACGCACGGACTGAGGATCGCTGCCATCCAAGCGGACCCTGCGAATCTCGTAGTCTTGCTCGTCATCATCAATCACTATGGCATAGTAGAGCCACCCATCCGCCACGCACAGCGCGTCGACGCGTTCGGAGTCGATCTCGTCGATCACGACCGGGGAGTCCAAGCCCGCGTCGGTGCGATAGATCCTGTGGCTTATCCCCTGCTTGTCATAAAAGAAGAGGTGCTCGCCGTCACCTGCCATACACGTACCGTAGTTCGCCGTATAATCGCCGAACTCGGGGATGGGTTCGAGCTCCGGTGCATCACTTGCATCCGCAGCCTCCGTTTGAGAGCTTTCATCGCGCGGTGTGGACGCCGCAGCACAAGCCACAAGTCCCAGTAGACAGATCGTTGCCACAATGGCAAGGACGGCACGCACGCCAGCCGAACGTAGTGTCTTTGGTACCATCCCAGTCATTGCGGCCTCCCATATGGTTCCACGCAACAAATGCTCTTTTGCATAGCGTAAGACAACAATAGCTCGAGGACAATGGGGGCGTTTGTCCCTGGCCCGTGGTTGGATTCCCCGTGATTTGCGTTCGCGTGGCTCGCTTTCCTCGAGATTGGCAGCTTTGCCGGTTCTGGACCCGATGGGGTTGGCAGTATTTACTCAACACGTGTGGTGCTCATAGGAGGCAGGAGACGTGGTTGAACTTCTGATTTCGGCGTGATGTTCTGGGGGGCGTGAGACCACGTCCCCCGCGGCAATGGGGCTTCTCTCGAGCGGTCCGCGCGTGGTGGCCCGGTGCGCCCGACTTCGGCATGCGCTATGCGCGCGCTCAGTTCTTCTTCTTCGGCACTAACTTCATATCAACTCGCTCGAACGCCTTTCCGCATGCCCTGCATTCATACGCTTCTTTAACCCTCGTGTTGATGTCCGTACTTCCACAATAGGGGCACACTATCGCCTCACCACTACCGTAACCGCCCGCTATGCTGTCCATCTCGTCGTCCGTCAGGTCGATCCCGTTGTCCCTGGCGTATGCCAGCATCTGCTCGGGGGTGGCGAGCTTCTTCGCTTCCTCGATCTGCTCTGGCGTCATGTCCTGCGTCCTCATCGCTTTGCCTCCTCATGCCCGTGGGTCCGCGGGTCCGCGGGGAACCGTCGCCACATACTACCACATAGCTTGCGTCGATCGTTGTCGCGGAAGGCCGCCCCCATGGCGTGATTGCTTACGCCATGAGAGCGGCCCCTTAAGCTATGTCTTCGTTAGCGAGGCATCATGCCCCCGAAGCCTTGCTGCCCGGGTTGACCCATCTGCCCGGGCTGGCCCATCTGCCCGGGTGCCATGTCGGCGCCCGAGACGCCGCTGTTATTGTTGAGCTCGAAGTCGTCGGATACATATAGATCCCCGTCGTAGTCGATGCCGGCTTCTCCGCCAACTGCGCCGCTGTTGATGTTGGCGCTGCCATCGACCAGATTGATGTTGCCGTTGGAGTCCATGCCATCCCCCTTGCTGTCGATGGACACGTCGCCGCCGGTCATGTTGATGGAGTAGCCCAGCTCTCCCTCATACGCGCCGTCCTTGTTCGCCGCGTTGATGGCGTCGTCCGACGACTTGATGTCGATGTCTCCGCCAAAGATGTTGACGACGGTGCCCTCAAGTCCCTCGGTGCTCTCGGTTACGTTTACCGTCGGGCCGTCTCCCGTCTTCTGGTCGCCCAGGGTGAGGATGTGGTCGGCGTGGATTGCGTCGTCGCCCGCCGCGATGGTCACGTCGCCGCTCAGGATGGTGACGTCGTAGTTACCGTTGATGCCGTCGTTGGCGGCGTTGATGTTGAGCGTCGTACCGTCGATCACCAGGTTGGTGTCGTCTGTGGCCTTGATGCCGTTCTTTGCGTTGCCGTTGATGGTGAGCGTGCCGTCGCCCGTCATGTAGACCTGCGAACCGGCCTTTATCTTGATTGCTGCTCCGTCGAACGCATCTGCCACGGCCTCGTCGGTGGATTCCTCGTCGGCGGGGTTCTCGTTGTCTGTGAGGGTGACGTTGCCCTCTATGACAATCTGGACCTCAGCATTTTTGTTGACCGAAAGAGTTGCTCCCGTCGTGCTGGCGAGGTCGAGGTTGTTGAGCACCAGGACCACGCCGGTCGTGCCCTTCTTGACGGTGATGTTGCCGTCGGTGGCGCTGCCGGTGACTACGTACGTGCCCGACTCGTCGATCTTTACCTGACTGTCTTGGTCGGTGACGGTGTAGTGGGTCGCGTTCTCATAGTCGCCAACAAGCTCTGCGGCGGTGTTTTGCGCCTCGCTCGTCACGATCTCGCCTGACTCATCGGTGGTACCCGCTATCCCTTGTCCGGGCTGCCCGGGCTGCTGCTGGCCGGGCTGGCCGTTCTGCTGGGTTTGGCCGTTCTGCTGACCTTGCTGCTGTCCCGAAGCCTGCTGCTGGCCGCCCTGCTGGCCTTCACCTACCTGCGCGCCGCTTTGCTGAGGCATGCCCTGCGGAGCCTGCGACCAGGGGTTTTGCTGCGCGAAGCGATCAAAGGCAAACGAGGGGCCAAACTCGCCCTGCTGGAACGAGCCGCCGTTCTGCACGAAGTTCGCGCCTTCCTGCATCCTCTGCCCGCCCGTGTGGAACATGAACGAGCCGTCGTTGACTATGATCCTGCCCGGGGCCTTACCGCCGACCTCCATGCTGTTGCCCGCCGTAATGATGTTGAAGTCGCCACCACCGAACGTCATATCGGCGTTGTTCGCGCGGATGCCCGGCTGCGTATCACCAACGATGGTCAAGGCGCCTCTTCCCTCGAACGCCATGTTCACGTCTCCCTGGATGGTCGCCATGCAGCCATCTGCCTTGCCCGAGCTCATCACGCGATTGTTCGTGCCCTCCGGCATCGAGATCATCAGGGAGTTGCCGCTCCTCGCTCGAATCGCCGGGCCGCCATTGCCATCAATCACGGCGTTGTCCAGAACGAGGGTCACGTCGCCCGCACCGGGGTCCACGTCCACCGTTCCCCTCAGGTTGCCTCTGAGGACATAGGTGCCGGGCTCGCTGATCTGCAGACGGCCTGCATCCTCGGACACACCTTGATTCGCGTCCTTAGTTGCATTCTGATTCGCCTGCGTGGTAGGAGCGGTCTTGGTCGAGGAGCCGGTCGAGGTCTTGGGCGTTGTCTGCATGCCCGCCCGAATCGCCTCTTGCGCAATGCCCGTCCCCTGCCTCTGCGCGAGCGCGCTAATCGGGGCTATGCAGAGCGAGCCTGCGAGCGTAGCGGTAACGAGTGCCGATGCCATCTTTTTCATGATAGTCCTCCTTGTTGTCGGCCTTGAACCTGCAACCAACACGACGGAGCCACCTGACGCCTTTCAACTTGCCAAACCCTCCTCAATTCCTGCACAACTAGGTAGATGAACGGCGCTATCCCTTTCTTGTGCCCGCGTCGCTACGAGTACTCGGCCAGTCGCTTCTTCCGCGTAATCGTGCACGAAAATCGCTGCTGTTGACGCTATAGTGGGCATGGCTTTTCTTCATGAGCAACGATGCGGAGGTCATCATGGCGGGCAGACGGTTCGAGTTGACGGAAGACACTCTTTCCGTTATTGAGGAGATTGGCGGTCACATGCCGGGCGGCTTCTTCATCTACAAGGCTGATGAGCCCGGCGAGCTGATCTATGCCAACAAGCCCGTGTTTGACATCTTTGGCTGTGCGAGCTTGGAAGAGTTCAAGGAACTCACTGGCTTCACCTTCAGCGGCATGGTGCACGCCGAAGACTACGACGGTGTATACGCCTCCATCGAGCATCAGGTTCTAAGCAGCGCGGACCATATGGACTACGCGGAGTATCGCATCACGCGCAAGGACGGGGCGATACGTTGGGTGGATGACTACGGCCATTATTGCGAGACGAAGGCCTATGGTGGCGTCTACGTGGTCTTTATCTCGGACATCACGGAGAAGCGGGAGCAGCGAGAGACGGACAAGGCGACTCACGACGCTGTCATCGCTACGCTCACCAACGCCTACAACACCGTTTGGCTGATCAGTGACGTGGTGGCGGAGACGTGCGCCCTGTATCACACGGACAAGGACGTGACGCATGCGGAGGCCATTCGCAATGCCCTGAGCCATGCTCGCTATACGGATACAAAGACGGAGTACGTCGCGACGATGGTCGCGGAGCAAGACCGGGAGCGGATGCAGGAGCAGATTGGGCTTCCCTACATAATGAAGCAGTTCGAGACCAGAGACCAGTTCTCGGTCACCTTTCTTCGCGCCTTGGAGACGGGCGTGAGGCATTACCGGATCGACCTCGGCAAGGTGCTCATGCCCGGTGGGCGCATCGGGGTGGTGATGGGCTTCAAGGATGTGGATGACGAGGTTCGCCAAGGGCACGCGATGAAGAAGGCGCTGGAAGACGCGCGGAGGGCAGAGGAGGAATACCGTCAGGTGGCAGCCGAGCATATCACCTACACGAAGGTGGCGCAGGCCTTGGCGGGCGACTACTTCAGCATCTACATCGTCAATCCCGACACGGACAGGTTCGTGGAGTACAGTGCGACAAAGGAGTATGACGACCTGGGCGTGGAACGGGCCGGGGAGGACTTCTTCAATGTGAGCCGAAGGAATATGAAGCGCCTGATTCACGTCGACGACAAGGAGCGCTTCTTGGGGACCTTCTACAAGGAGAAGGTCATGTCTATCTTGGAGCGGGACGGCAGCTTCACCATGAAATACCGGCTGATGACGGGGGATACCCCGACGTGGGTCAGCATGAAGGCGACACTTTTGGATGACGAGGACGGGCGTCACCTGATCATCGGAACAAACAAGATCGACGCCCAAATGAAGCGCGAGCTCGAGTATCAGCGACAGGTAGCGGAGGCGAGGATTGACGCGCGAAACGACTTTTTGGCCAACATGTCGCACGATATCAGGACGCCGATGAATGCCATCGTCGGATACACCAATATCGCCAAGAGCCGCCAGGACGACCCGGAGGCGGTCAGGGACGCGCTGGAAAGAATCAGCTCCTCGAGTCACTTCCTGCTGTCGCTCATCAATGACATACTGGACATCTCAAAGATCGAGAGCGGCAAGATGCAGGTCAATCCCGGTGCGTGCGACCTGGAGGAAGTACTCCGCCGTATCGAAGATATCACTGCGCTTCAGGCGAGAGACAAGTCGCTAATCATCAGCTACCGGTACGAGAGCGTCCGACACTACAAGGTGAACGCGGACGAGCTTCGCATCGAGCAGGTGCTGGTCAACATCGTGAGCAACGCCGTCAAGTACACGCCAGCGGGCAATACGGTCGATCTGATTGCCGAGGAGGAGCCGCTCGAGGGGAACTGGCACCGCTATCGCTTCATCGTACGGGACACGGGCATCGGCATCAGCGAAGAATATCTGCCGCACATCTTTGAGAGCTTTACCCGCGAGGAAAAGACAACCGTCAACCGCATACAGGGCACGGGTTTGGGGCTGGCAATCACGGCGAGGGTCGTTGAGCTCATGGGCGGCACGATTTCCGTGAAGAGTACCGTGGGCGAGGGCTCGGAGTTCACGGTCGAGCTAGAGCTGGAATCGCTGGAGGGCGAGAGCGAGGCTGAAGACGAGCGGACCGAGGGTGGCGGATTCGACTTCACGGGGCTTCGCGTGCTGGTGGTCGAGGACAATGACATCAATGCGGAGATTGCGAGCATGGTTCTTGAGCAGTACGGAATCGAGGTGGACCGGGCGGAAAACGGTCAAGTCGGCATAGAGAAGGTGCGGGACCATCCGCAGGGGCATTACGATGCGGTGCTCATGGATATTCAGATGCCCGTCATGAACGGGTTTGCGTCGACGGAGGGAATCCGAGCCTTGGAAGGGGAGTATTACCGGACGCTGCCCATCATTGCGATGAGTGCTAGCGCCTACGACGAGGACGTCAAGCGTTGCCTGACGGTCGGGATGAACGCGCACGTTGCCAAGCCGTTCAACCCCGATGACCTACTGGAATCCCTGCGCGAGCACGTGACCACTTTCCCACAGCGGGATCGTGGTCAGTTTTGACCACGATCCCGCTGTGGGAAAGTGGTCACAAGCCGTGTATACTGGACTTGCAATCACTTTGTCGGATAGGGGGCGGTCGTGGAAAGAAGGTCGTTCTTGCAGGGAGCATTCGGCTTCGTGGCGCTTGCGACTCTGTGCGTGGTCGGGGCTGGAGGGCGTGCCTCAGCTCCGGAAGGGTACACGACGGTGGATGTCCCTCGCCCGGAGGCGGCGCGCGGCCCCGTCATGGTGGGCGGTATCGAACTGATTGCCGGGCAAGACGTGGTGCAGGCATGGTACGGCGACACGCACCTCTTTGACGTCGACGCCATCGGAGCCAAACTTGTGCGTCTGGCAGACGGAAGCCTGAGCATCGACGAACTCGCGAGCGCGACGGGAACGGAGCTGAACGCCGCAGACGTGGCCTCGTTCTTCGTCTCGCTGGGACAAGCGGGCTACCTCGCAAACACCGTGCTCGTCAACCTCGTGGAGACGCTCGCATGAGCGCGCACTCCGCATGCGATCCCATGCCGCCCGAGCTCTTTGTCCTGCGCGACGAAAAGGGCCCCATCCTCTACGCGCCACTCGGTAGGCTCATGGCGCGCGCCAACGACGCGGCCATCGAGGCGGCGCTTGCCTACGCCCGCAACCCTGGCGCCTATGATGAGATGGGTCCCGAAGGCAAGGCCGTGGTGCGTGCCCTCGACGAGCGGGGTTTCTTTGCCTCGCGCGCGTACCCGCGCCACGAGCGGACGTTTCGTCCCACGCAGGTGACGCTCTTTCCCACCAACAACTGCAATCTCCGATGCAGCTACTGCTATGCCTTTGGCGGAGAGGGCGGCGGCAACGGTGAGCCTCTGACAAAGATGGACCTGCGCTGTGCACAACGCGCGATTGACCTCGTCGCCCAGAACGCCCTCGAGAGGCGCGGCGAAGGTGACGGGACGCACAACTTCCTCGTGTCCATCCATGGCAACGGCGAGCCATTCTGCGCCTATGACCTCATCCAAGAGATCGTGTGGTACGGCCAGGACGTTTCCGAGCGGCTGGACATTCCGGCGGTCTTCAACGCCGCGACCAATGGCGTGCTCACGGAGGAGCAGCTTGACTTCGTGGTGGCGAACTTCAACTCCGTTAACGTCTCGTTCGACGGGCTGCCCGCGTTTCAGGACGCCAATCGGCCCACGGCTGGCGGGCGCGGTTCGTTCGCCGCGGTGGATCGCACCATGCGTCGCCTCGCCGAGGCTGGAGTCGGCTTTGGGGTGCGCACCACCGTCACGGATGCTATGGTGGACGCGATGCCCGACATCGTTGCGTTCGTGGCGAGCAACTATCCGGGCATCGAGCAGCTGCACTTCGAGCCGGTATGGGAATGCGGCCGATGCAAGACGTCAGACACTGGTATGCCCGCGTCCGACGTCTTTGTGCGCCGCTACCTTGAGGCGCTCGAGGTGGCGCAGGAGCACGGCGTGCGGCTGGTCTTTTCCGGCGCGCGTCAGGACGTGCTGGTGGACACGTTCTGCAAGGTAAGCTCGGGTTCGTTCACCGTGACACCGACGGGCGACGTGACAGCCTGCTACGAGGTGAGCTACGCGAGCGACCCGCGCAGCGAGCGCTTCTTCTTTGGACGCTACGATCCCGAGGGCGACCGCTTCGTGTTTGACCAGCAGAAGCTCGACGCGCTCTCGACGCTCTGTGTGCACAACATCCGCTTTTGCGACGATTGCTTCTGCCGTTGGCATTGTGCCGGGGATTGTGCGGCCAAGGTGCTTGACGGCATCGATGTGGACGAGCATCACGGGTCAGTGCGATGCGAGATCAGCCGTGCCCTCACGCTCAATCAAATTCAGCGCAAGCTTGACTGGAAGCCCCGGGAGGAAGGGAGTCTGGCAAATGTCCGATAGCACAAAGGACGGCTACAACGACCGCGCACTCAGCGAGCCGGCAGATGACGCGCTGCCCAAGCCTCAAATCGAGATCATCGTTGACGGCAACAGCGTCTTTAAGCCGAGCATGAAGACCTACTTCGTGGACGAGTACGACGAGGACGCCGAACGCTATGAAACCCAGGTCATGGGCACGTATTGCAGCTGCGACATGGTGACGTCCACGCGTACGGTCTGTGCGTGCCTGTCGGTTTGCACCTGCGACGCCGTGGCGAAGCCTGCGCCGACCAATACGGTCTGCACCTGCGATGCCGTGGCGACGCCAACGGTTCCCCGCGAGACCGTGTGCAGCTGTGACAGCGTGTGTACCTGCGAGACGGTGTGCAGCTGCGATGGTTACCAGAGTTGTAGTTGCGTGGGCCATACGTCGGGCGGAGGCATGGTAAGCTGCGGCAGCCCTTGCGCCTGCGTGCCGGTGCATTAGGAGGCGATACGCATGAGCAAGCGATCGATGCGGTCTGGCGCCCGATCTCTTTTGGGCCTCTTTGCTTTGTTGGGCGTGTGCTTGGCGCTTGTGCTTGCCGGTTGTGGCGCGACACAACAGGACGGCGCGAAGGGTGCGCAGCAAGAAGGCGCTGCGGTCGAGGGTGCCTTTGCAGGACGCGAGAAGCGCGATCCCGCGGAGCTGGACGAATACGTGGAGAAGGCACTCGGGCTTGGCGAAGAGCGCAAGTCTTCCGACAAAGGTGAGGAAGAGGGGGCGCTCACGGTCGAGCAAGCGGACGCGTTCAAGGAGGCTAACGAGGCGTACCGTGCGGGCGAGTACGAGACCGCGCAAAAGGGTTACGAAGAGGTCATCGAGGCATTTCCGGAGCACTATGGCGCGAACGTCAACCTTA
>ONMP01000166.1 GCA_900318935.1 uncultured Actinomycetes bacterium | reverse complement strand
GGCCGAACAGCAGCTCGTCACCGCCGTTGCCCACCATCACGCTGGCGCGTTCCACGCCGTGCCACGTTGCAAGCGTGTCGCGCAGCTCGTTGCCCAACGGATCGGGGTAGCGGTTGAGCGGCGTGGTCGCCATGGCGTCGCGCAGCGCCTCGGTGACGACCGGGGGCAGCGGGTGGGTGTTCTCGTTTGCCGAGAGGTTTACCTCACAGGGAGAGAAGGCCGGGTCGTAGGGCTCGAACCCGGCAAGCGCGGGCCGAACGCGTGCGGATACGTCGAGTAACGGCATGGAGGCTCCTGTCAGTTCGCAAACGTTAAGGTGTCTATTCTAGCAGAGCACACGCTTGTCACACCGACTGGCCTTTTTGCTTCCACTTGTTCTCGTACATGAGCTTGTCAGCGCGACGCACCACGTCGTTCACCGTGTCATCAATGTTGGGGTCATACACCGCGAGACCACATGCGATGTCTAAGCGCTCCCAGATGTTTTTGGCCCTCAACTGGCGCTCGGCACAAGCATCGTCAATGAGCGTAATAAGTTGATCGCGGTCCCTGTAGTCGGTGTCACAAAGGATGACGGCAAATTCGTCACCACCCAGCCGAAAAACGGGACTGTGGTCAAACACGTCGCAGATGAGCGCGCAGGTTAACTTAAGGTAGAGGTCACCCTTGTCGTATCCCGCCTGTTCGTTAATTTCCCTGAGGTTGTTGCAATCAAAGACGCACACGCCGAACTCCTGCAGTGCCTCCCCTTTCTCCAACTTCCTCTGCATTTCATTCATATACACGTCGTAGGCGCCTTTGTTGCGCACCGACGTCAATGCGTCCACGTATGCACGATTGTTGATATTTTGCATATACGCACTCATGTGCGACAAGAGCTTCCTGAACGCAGCGGCTATCGTACCAATCTCATCGTCACCCTTATATGTAGGCTCACGGCTGTAATCGCCCTCGTTCACGCACTCAGCAACCTCGGCCAGCTCCTGCAGTGGTCTCGTAATACGCCTGGTAAAGCGCAGGGTGATGAACACAAGAACGAGCATCAGCGCTATGGACACGAATGTCGTCAACCAAATCAGACGAACCCATTCAGCGTCAATCTGCGATACGGGTACCGTCACGTAAAGGCGCATGCCGTTGCTCAGCGGAAGCCAGACCGCATCCTTCTTTGTGCCTTCATAGGTATAGCGGATACGGTCTTCGTTGCTCATGAGTTTGTCCGGAACTACGAGCGGTTCATCCGTAGTCGTCACGTCTATGAGTGGATGGTAGATGAGTCTCCCCTCGTCATCGGTCAGAAAAGCATATCCGTCGTCATAGAGCGAGATGCTGTTTACCTGCTCGGCAACAGTGGTGTAGTCTATCTCGATGCCAATGACGCCGATGAAGCGACCCCTCCAGCGCACGGGGACGTTATAAGATATTACGCGTTCACCGAGGTTCTCGGTAATGTAGGGTGGCAACCAAACGGGCTCTCCCTTTTCCTTAGGCACCGTGAACCACACGAGCTGCGAGGTGTCATCCGTGTCATAGAGGGTGATATCGGTCACCTTGTGCTCCGTGAATCCTTCTCCATAGAGATTTACGAACCAAAAGCCCTTCTCCTTCTCGGAGACTTCCGGGTCGATGCGATAGTAATACGTCAGTACGCCATTGGTGCGATGAGTCATCTTTGCAAAGACGTCCTTGGCGCGCTCTATGTGCGCATCGAGTTGGTCGGGGGCCAGACCCTCCAAGTCAGACTCCACATAGGCCGACACCATCTGTACTGACTTCTCCACGCCATCAAAGTAGTAGTCCAAACTCTTCTCGCCCGACTCGCACAATTGCATGAGCAGGTGGTTGGAGTCCGTCTTGCCGATGCCCCGAATCGCAATCGCTCCCACGACCGTGACCAAAATCATGACAGCGACCATCGCGCACACTATAATCCAAGTCGCTTTCTTTCGCATGGAGCGCAAGGTCATTCACCCCCAGTCCCTACGCCAAGATCTCGTGATGAAGACAATCCCTGAATGGGCTCGTCAATGGAAAGAACCGCTATCGCCACTGCCGTAGCTCCAGTGACGGGATTCGCGCTGATACGCCTAATTATATAATGCACAACGCAGTCGCCAGGTATACGCTCGTCAAACACGAATCGACTTCCGTCATCACAGCATGCCCTCACATGCTCGATGAACAAGGCTTCCGCCTCCGTAGGGTCATTGTTTGAATTGCGCGTCCACTTTGCCAGGTCAAGCCCGAAGTAGCGCTTGAAAAAGTCTCGATACGATTGGTTCGTTCGCACGAACTCCACCTGAACGCCTGCGATTTCCATGATGCCCATAGGTAGCGTATTGAAGATATTATCAAAGGGTCCCTCGCTATCGCGGAGTATAGCCGTGGGATCGTAGAGATTAAGCTTGCCTATCGCCTCGTAATACTCAGCCTCGTCAGGGTTCTCGTATCCAATCTGCGTGTGCATTTCATACCGCTCGACAATCTTTTCGAAGCGGATGGCCGGAGAATAGTAGTAGCCTTGCTGCTTGGAACAACCAATGTCACGTAGGAAGCGCACCTGGCTTTCTGTCTCTACGCCCTCACAGAGGGTATCGACCCCGAGGGCGGTTGCCATCTGTATGAGCTCAGTCAAAATGACCTTGCCATCAGGACCCTCGTCGAGCTTCCGCATGAAGCTCATGTCAAATTTCAGTAAATCGAACTTGATGCTCTGCAAGAAGTTGAGCGACGAGTAGCCGCTACCGAAGTCATCCATCCACACGGGGAAGCCGAGACTCTGGAACCGCTCTACCTGCTTCTTCATGAACGCAAAGTCACTACCGATGATGCTTTCGGTTATCTCTATCGTTATGCGATCTCGACTAACACCCGCCGCGTCCACACGGCTCCGAATTTCTTCCACTATGTCCAAGACCTCGAAGTCGGAACGAGAAAGATTGACAGAATGCGGCACGACGGTGAGGCCAGCCTCTTCCTGAAGCTTGATCTTTTCCAATACTTGGTCCACGACATAAAGATCCAATTTGTAAATGAGACCTGAGTCCTCGAGAGCAGGGATGAAATCGTTAGGAGCAAGACGCCCAATTTGTGGGTCAATCCAACGCGACAAAGCCTCCTCGTCACAGACCTTCCCGCTCACCGATCGGGTAATGGGCTGATACCATACCTCGATCCACTTCTCATCGATTGCCTGGTCCAAGTGATTGATAACGTAGCGGGAAATGTCCGCCTGCTTGAGCATGACCTCATCGAAATAGCAAAAGCCCGAATAGTAGAATCCCCTTCTCTTGTCGCAGGCAAACTTGGCACGGTCGCATGCAACGCTCGCAACCACTTCATCCACGCTGTCTTGGTAGATACCCACGCTCACAGGTAGCGAATTCCCGGCATTGGCGGCCCCACACTCGGCAAATAACTGATAGAGTCGCTCCTCCAAATGGTCCTCACAAGTCACGGCGGCGAATTGGTCCTGCCCAAAGCGGCTTGCACGATCCTCTCCGAAGTGGCGGGACAGAATACGCGCTACCTTGCGGATGAGCCGATCTCCCTCATCAAAGCCGAACTGCCTGTTGAACTGCTTCATGCCCATAAGGTTAATGTAGAGCATGACCGGCTTCTCTCCTTCGTCGAGCAAACGCTGTCGCTCAGCATTAGCGAGTTCAAAGAAGTACCGCTGGTTTGGCAATCCCGTCAGATCGTCGGTATGGACCCTGCGGTTGAGGTCCGCGATGTATGTCTGCAGCTGGCTGCGCATGCGTTGGAATGCGGCAGTAAGCACACCAATCTCGTCGCGACCCCGATAGTTCAGCTCCACATCGTAATCGGCATCCGCGAGTCTTTGAGACGCAGCCGTGAGACGGGTTAGCGGATTGGTGAGGCGTCGCATGGCAAATAGGGTAAGCACGACGAAAAGAACCGTAATGGCTATCGTGATGGGAAGTATCAAGTTCCTAAGGAGCATCGATGCCCCATAGACCTCCGCGCTCGGCACGACGATCACGAACTTCATCCCCGTGGAAAGTGTCGTGAAGGACATCTTGCATTCCGTACCATCGTAGTTGTAGCGAATCGACGTTCCGCTGCTGTCCTCCTTTCCAAGCGTCTGTGAATCAATTGGAAGCTTGATCGAGGTCCCTTGCTCCAAGTTTGGATGGTAGAGCACATGCCCTTCCTTATCCAGCAGACAAGCAAATCCCGTATCGTAGACGTGGATACCACTGACAAGCGAAGCGAATGTCTCCAGAGGGATATCCATACCCAACACGCCGATGAGCGTACCCGACTTATAGATGGGCGTAACGTAGGAGCACAAAAACATGTTGTCCATGAAGCGTCCAGGATACGGGCCGACCCACATGGGACTCCCGCGCTTGATGGGCGTGTAATACCATGCGTCATGCGCATGATCGCTGGGGTCAAGACCTCGGGCATCTAACGGTTCTCGTTCGCTAAAGCCCGACCTTCCCATACGCGAAAAAAAGAAACCGTGCTGAGACGTGCTTACTGCGGGACTGATGCAGTAATAGTAGCTGGTTACGCCATTCGTATGTCTGGCAATTGCCGCAAACTCTGATTGAACCTGATCCAAATACTGCACCAAGTACGTGTCAAGCTGCGCCACCTGCTCAGGCGTCCGGCCAATCTCGCTGACATCTGTACCCAAGACGCCCCCTCGCGAGAGTGTAGCGCTATCGAGTGACTCAACAGCTAAACCAGAAGCCATCTCCATGGAATGCTTGATGCCGTCAGTGTATTTCTCAAGGGATTTCCGTGAGTCTTGGACGATGAGGTCCATCATCTCCACCGAATTCCGTTCAATCTCCCCCTGAATAATCTTATAGCTAGCCAGAAACACGCACACGACTGCCGTCAGAACTGCGGCGATGGTAATCGCTATGACTTTAAAGCGAATCGAGTGCACCGTCATTGCTCCTAACGCTAGGGCGTCTCTAGGATACTCATCTTGCTATATGCATTCTTGACAGAACCATTCCATGTATATTGGAAGTCTTGAAGTCGTTCGGAAATCACGTACAGGCGTCGCCGGGAAAACAGGGGAATCCAAGCAGCGTCATCCTGCACAATGATTTGCTCAAGATCCTGATATTCTTTCAAACGCGCATCATGGTCTACGATGGCGCGAGCCTTTCGTACACGTTCCATGATCTCCTCGCGTGGGTAGCAGAGGCTACGGAATGTCGTGTTTTCACGGTTGCCATAGAAGGTGTAGATATAGTTGTCGGGATCGTTGTAATCCGCAGTCCATGTGGCCGAGTAGCAGGCAAGCTTTCCACTCTTGCGCAGAGTCATAAACTCGCTCTCGTCAATGACGTCCACAGTCGTATGGATGCCGACGGCCTCCCACATGTTCGCCACTTCCTTCGCCAATGCCAACTCCCATTGCGTGGAGGATGATTTGACGCTAAACGTGAGATCAAATCCATCAGCATAGCCGGACTCCGCCAGAAGCTTCCTTGCCTCCTCCAGATCATGGGGGATGCGAGGAAGGTCTGGGTTGTAGCCGTACATCCCATGCGAGAATATTCCGTTCTCAATCGCACCGCGGCCACTGTAGACGGCGTCGAGCAGTACCCCTCGATCTAGCGCGAGCTGCAACGCCTTTCGTACACGAACGTCATCTAGCGGTTTTACCGACTCATTGAGCGCTATGTAAGTGATGCCAATCTGCGGCACCTCTTTGATCCTGTCCTGATATCCATCACCGTGAATGTAGTACTCGAATGAGTCGTCTTGGTCGTCCAAGTCCATTATATCCAGTTCGCCCTTTTCGAAGAGGTCACGAATCTCTTCGGGGTTCGTGATGAAACGCAGGTCCAATCCATCGCATTGCGGACCTCCGTCCCATGAGCTCGCATTTGCCAAAAGCCTCATGCCCTCGCCAGCTTCCCACTCCGTTAAAACAAACGGTCCGGTGCCAATGGTGCTCTCGGGATCCCGACCGAAGCGGTCTCCCGCCTCCTCCGTCGTCTCCTCATCCATGATAGAGGCACCGGGCATGGAGAGGCAGGCAAGAAAGGCCTCGAAGGGGTGGTCAAGGGTGATAGCAAAGTTCAGGTCATCAATCACTTTAAAACCCTCTAGTGTATCCACCTCTCCCGCTTCAAGCTTATCGGCTCCAAGTATTGCCTCTGCGATGTCTTGGTTGCAAGACTCCGGATGAGTAAGCAGCCGCGTAAAGGTGAATCGCACATCATCCGAGGTGAGCGCAGATCCGTTACTGAAGGTCACGCCTTCCCGCAGGTGGAAGGTATAAATCTTGCCGTCCTCTGACTCCTCCCACGATTCGGCGAGTGAAGGTGCGATGGTTACGCGGCCGTCTTTGTCCTTCTCCATCTCGACAAGGCGGTCAAAGACGTTGGCGGCAATCGTGTAATGGATGGAGGTGCACTGGAAGTCCGCCGTGTCGGGTTCTTCTTCGATGGCTACGAGGAAGGCTGAGTCATCTGCCTTTGTCTGCTTCACCGACCGAGAATCTGGAGCGTTTCTGGCGTTACCGCAACCAGCGCATATGAGCGCCAGGAGAATCACGATGCACACGGAAGGAACAATGAATCTACGTGTTTCGATTCTCAAGCTTGGCTGCGAAACGCTCGTCATGAAATCGCCCCC
>ONMP01000096.1 GCA_900318935.1 uncultured Actinomycetes bacterium | reverse complement strand
GCTTTCCCACGAGCAAAGCGCCGAGATTGGTAATGGTGTATCGTCCATTGTCCTGCCGTTTTATGAGATGCTGCACAAGGAGGGGCTGCAGCGCGTTAGCCGTGTCGTGAGGTCGCCTGAGTCCAAGCAACCGATAGTAGACCTCCATATTCAGTAGCTCGGTGACGGCATTCTCGTCCGCATCCTCTACAGCTGCTCGCAGCTCGTATCCCTCGCGTTGAAGCCTACGCCACAATTCCGCCTCTTTTGCCGAGCCGGGCTCAAGGCGACAGCTACTGCTTCCTTCGCGAATGTACGCATCCTTGTCATAGTAGACGGGTTGGGCACTGGCTGCCCGAATCCTCAAAACCTCGAAGTGCATGGAGCCGTGTTCGCAGCTCAAGAACTCGTAGTTTGCATTACGAGACAATACGTTGCGCAGCCAAATGAGTAGGGCCTGGTTGCCTTTGCCATGCGCCCGAAGATTACGGAACGACGTACCAACGAGCTTGTGAGAGTGGTCTTCAAGACCCCATATCTTGTAGGCGTATTCCTTGCCCAGAAATGCTGCAGAGTTTGCGAGGGCGGATATGTCGCGTGCAATACGAGCGGGCTCGCTGTTGCCCTCCTTGAACTCAAGCCATTCCGTTTCGTTGGGAAAGCCTGCAAGGGAATAGATGAGTTCCAATGTCTCCTGGTTGCCCATAGCTCCTCCTTAGCCCTTCTTTTGCAGGAGCATAGCAGAAGGATAGATGGATGGAGGCAACTAGTTGATAACTACGTGATAACTACGAGGCAACTAAACCGACTGGCACAATTGATTCACATGGAAGAAAAACAGCAGGTAGCGGGCTTGTAGCCCGCGACAGTCATCGCCCCATGCCCCTGATTTGTGATTCTGCGGCAACTAGACTTCGGTATGTGGTGAAGATGGCGTATCTCTCCTGCGTGGATCAGTATGCCAAGATTGAGGAGCTTCCCTCGGGTCACGGCTTGTCGATGCGCTAAAGCTCGATTGCCCAAGTAGTTATCAACCCGCACGCATGAGTCAACGAGAATACGCACGGACTCATTCACAACCGAGGCCTCTTTCCACCCAGCGCTCCATAAGCGAGTTCGCTACCATCTCCTCAAAGGGTCGCTCTTCGATTGCTGCGCCAAGCGCATGGCCTTCTAGGCCGACATCGTGCACAAAGGTCGCATATAACGTTTGTCCGCATACAACGGGACTCACGCTACTCCGCTGCTCGGCTTTATCGAAGACCACATCTAACAGCGCTTCGAGTTGTTCACCCCTCTGCGCTATCCGCTGCGTTTGTCCCTTGGCGGGCCCTCGCGACATACGTTCGCGGCATATTTTCTAGCGCTCACGGATTTGCAAAACAAAAGCTTGTAATTGGTGAAACAACAGTATAGATTGGTATTAAGGTGTTGTTTCGACAAATTGTTTAATGATGCGAGCGTGACGAACTCGTATCGCCTACCGAAGGAGGGTGCGCCTGCATCCATAGCAGCCAGAGAGTACGTATTGATCACTGACCGATCAACAGAACTATCCGACCAAAGGAGGATTATCGATGTCCGAAGAGACCAAGACAGTCTTTGACGATGGCCCAGCCCTCGTCGTGCGCAGCGACGAAGAGCTCACGGAGAAGCTCGCACTCATGCGTGAGGCCCAGGCCAAGTTTGCAACGTATACTCAGGAGCAGGTTGACAAGATTTTCTACGAGGCGGCCATGGCTGCCAACAAGGCGCGTATCCCTCTGGCCGAGATGGCCGTAGAGGAGACCGGCATGGGCCTCGTGGAGGACAAGATCATCAAGAATCACTACGCCTCTGAGTACATCTACAACGCCTACAAGCACACCAAGACCTGTGGTGTCATCGAGGAGGACAAGGAGGGCGGCATCAAGCGAGTCGCCGAGCCCATCGGTGTCATCGGCGCCGTGATTCCCACGACTAACCCCACCTCGACGGCTATCTTCAAGTGCCTCATCGCGCTCAAGACCCGCAACGCCATCATGATCAGCCCGCATCCGCGTGCAAAGAAGTGCACTGCCGAGGCAGCGCGCGTGGTTCTCGAGGCCGCCGTGGCTGCTGGCGCGCCTGAGCACATCATCGGCTGGATCGAGGCGCTCTCGCTCGAAAACACGAACACCCTCATGGCTGAGTCCGACATCATCCTCGCCACCGGTGGTCCCGGCATGGTCAAGGCCGCCTACAGCTCCGGCACGCCGGCCCTCGGCGTCGGTGCGGGCAACACGCCCGTCATCATCGACGACACGGCCGACGTCGTGAACGCCGTCAACTCCATCATCCACTCCAAGACCTTCGACAACGGCATGATCTGCGCTTCCGAGCAGTCCGTCACCGTAGTGGGCGACGAGGCCTACGCACAGGCCAAGGCTGAGTTCGAGCGTCGCGGCTGCTATTTCCTCAATCCCGAGGAGCTCGACAAGGTCCGCAAGACCATCATCATCAACGGCCGTCTCAACGCAAAGATCGTCGGTCAGAAGGCCGCGACCATCGCGGGTCTTGCCGGTGTCGAGGTGCCTGCGTCCACCAAGATCCTCATCGGCGAGGTCGAGTCGGTTGACATCAGCGAAGAGTTCGCGCACGAGAAGCTGAGCCCCGTGCTCGCCCTGTATCATGCGGCTGACTTCGAGGAGGCAATCGCCAAGGCTGAGCGCCTGGTTGCCGACGGCGGTTACGGTCATACGAGCTCGCTTTACATCAATGTGAACGAGACCGAAAAGATCCAGCGCCACTACGAGGCCATGAAGACCTGCCGTATCCTCATCAACACCCCGTCGAGCCACGGCGGCATCGGCGACCTGTACAACTTCCAGCTCGCGCCGTCGCTCACGCTGGGCTGCGGCTCTTGGGGCGGCAACTCCGTCTCCGAGAACGTGGGCGTCAAGCACCTTATCAACATCAAGACGGTTGCAGAGAGGCGAGAGAACATGCTGTGGTTCCGCACGCCAGACAAGGTCTACTTCAAGAAGGGCTGCATGTCGCTGGCCCTCGGAGAGCTCGGCACGATGGGCAAGAAGCGCGCCTTCATCGTTACCGACCAGTTCCTGTACAAGAGTGGCTTCACCAAGTCCATCGAGGCCAGGCTTGACGAGATGGGCATTGTCCACAGTTCGTTCTGGGATGTCGAGCCCGATCCCAAGCTGCACAATGCGCAGGAGGGCGTGCGCCAGCTCAAGGCCTTCGAGCCTGACACCATCATCGCGGTCGGTGGCGGTTCGGCCATGGACGCCGCAAAGATCATGTGGCTCATGTACGAGCATCCCGAGGCGAAGTTCGAGGATATGGCCATGGACTTCATGGACATCCGCAAGCGCATCTTCGAGTATCCCGAGCTGGGTTCGCAGTGCTACTTCGTGGCGATTCCCACGAGCTCCGGCACCGGCTCCGAGGTCACGCCGTTCGCCATCATCACCGAGGCCGAGACCGGCATCAAGTGGCCGCTTGCCGACTACGTCCTCATGCCCAACATGGCCATCGTCGACACCGACAACATGATGAGCCAGCCCAAGGGCCTGACCTCGGCCTCCGGCGTGGACGTGCTCACCCATGCCCTCGAGTCGTTCGTCTCCATCATGGCGTCCGACTACACCAACCCGCTTGCCCTTGAGGCCGGTCGCTTGGTGTTCGAATATCTGCCGCGCGCCTACGACGACCCCAACGATGTCGAGGCCCGCGACCACATGGCCAACGCGAGCTGCCTGGCCGGCATGGCCTTCGCCAACGCCTTCCTCGGCGTCAACCACTCCATGGCACACAAGCTCGGTGCCTTCCACCACATCCCGCACGGCTGGGCCAACGCCGTCATCCTCACGCGCGTCATGCGCTACAACGCCGCCGAGCGCCCGACCAAGATGGGCACCTTCAGCCAGTACCAGCGTCCGCAGGCCAAGGAGCGCTACTGCCGCTTCGCCCGCTACTGCGGCTTCACCGGCGCCAACGACGACGAAGTCTTCGAGAACTTCATCGCGGGCATCGAGGAGCTCAAGGCTCACGTGGGTGTCAAGCCGACCATCAAGGACTTTGGCGTGGACGAGCAGTACTTCCTCGACACGCTTGACGACATGAGCAAGCAGGCCTTCAACGACCAGTGCACGGGTGCCAATCCGCGCTATCCTCTGATCAGCGAGATTCGCGAGCTCTACCTGGACGCCTACTACGACCGCCCCGCAAGCACGTATGAGGACTAGCCGCGCCGTTTGCCAGAAAGGAAAGGATTGCCATGCAGCTTCCCAAGGATAAGACAGCCATTGTCACGCGCCACAACAAGGTGGTCTACGATTGCGGCGACACGGTGGCGAAGGTCTTCAATGCAACCAAGCCCTCGTCCGACATCGTCAACGAGGCGCTCAACCTCACCCGTGCCGAGCAGGCCGGCATCGATGTGCCCGAGCTCATCGAGGTGGGCAAGACGGGCAACAACTGGGCCATCCTGACCAAGAAGGTCGAGGGCAAGACCCTGCGTCAGCTCATGGGCGAGGAGCCCGAGAAGCTCGACGAGTACCTGGAGCAGCTCATCGGGCTCGAGCTCGCGGTGCATGGGCATCGCGCCCCGCTCATGAATCGCCAGAAGGACAAGTATGCCCGCATGATAGCCGACGCGTCGGACATCATTACCGAGGCTCAGCGCTACGAGCTTCTGATGCGTCTGGATGGCATGCCCAACCACACCAAGCTCTGCCACGGCGATTTCGTACCGTCCAACGTCATCGTGCGCGAGGACGGAAGCATGTGCGTGTGCGACTGGGCGCATGCGACGCAGGGCAACGGCGGCGCGGACTGTGCCATCACCTACCTGCACCTCATGCTCAACGGTGAGCAGGACATCGCCGAGCGCTACCTGCAACTCTACTGCGAGCGACAGGGCTGCACGGTCAACTACGTGCAGGGCTGGATGTCCATTGTGGCTGCGGCTGAGCTCGCGCGTGGCCGCGTGGCCGAGCACGACTACCTACTGTCGATGGTCGATGTCGTCGATTACGTGTAAGGTCGTGTAACGCCTAAAACGGCCAGAAACGGTCACTTACCTGAGAGGGGCTACCCCAAAACACACGAGGGGTAGCCCCTTCCGCGTACCTTATAATGGCCACATCTTTGACATTACTTCTATCGGATGGGGTCACCATGAGAAAACGTATTGTGATTGCCTTGACCGCCGTGTTGGTCGTTTTTCTTCCGGTATTCGCGCTCGGCGAAGAGACGCGTTTCGTCAGCGACATCTGTCAAGAGGTTTCGCAGGCTCAGACCTCGGAGGATATGGTCCACGCGATTGACGATGCCTTTGAAGCCATGAAGGTCGAGGCGCGGGCAGATGACGTTCGTGTGAAGGAGGCCACGCCCGAGCTGCTCAAATTCGGGGACGACGAAGAAGACGATGACTCCAGCATTCCCATCTGCACCATCACGCGCGATGGCAAGGAGATGAGGTATTGTCTTGCCGTGAAAGGCGAGCCAGATGAGGCGGGATACCCCCTCTACATTACCTTTCACGGCGGGGGCACCGACACCGAGAGCGGGGATAACGACACGGCGTGGTACGGGATGTACGACTACTACCGGCCTGTGATTGATCATGGCATCTACGTCGCTTGTCGCGGCATGGAAGACGTGTGGAACATGCACAGCCTGCCGGATGCCTATGCCATGTACGATCGCATCATCGAGGACATGGTGCTGTTAAAGGGTGCCGACCCCAACCGCGTGTATCTTCTCGGGTATTCCGCTGGAGGAGACGGCGTCTACGAGGTCACGCCACGGATGGCGGATCGTTTTGCGGCGGCAAACATGTCTGCGGGTCATCCCAACAGCGTGAGCCTGCTCAACGTGGCGAACGTCCCCTTCGAGATTCAGGTGGGCGTGAGGGACTATTACACAGCAAGCGGCATGAGGAGCGTGCGTGGTGCCGAATTCGAACAAATACTGAGCGACTACCATGACACCTACGGCTTCGGCTACGAACATCGGGTGCTGGTGCATCTGCCTGATGGCCATACCCTCAAGGACAAATCTGAAGGGTCAGACCCGAATGCCTTGGTGCTGACAGATCCTGTCGCATTTGCCAACCGTGCGGTGAGCGAGAACTGGTTGGACGCGTTTGTCGACATATATAGAACGTATTACGGGGACGACACCTACGACCAGCTGGTTGATAAGCTGTCTTATGAGGCCGGAGAAGACCAAGCTAAGTACAACGACTTCAGTGCCGCGCTGATGAAGAAGATCACCGGTACGGACGAGGGCGAGTATGGCATGCAGACCGAGACCGTCGACACCGATGCCACTCACTATGTGAACAAGTTCACCCGCAACAGCTGTCCGACCCAAGTGGTCTGGGACCTCGCGACGCGTGCGTCAAGGCGCAGCGTATCGTCCTTCTATTGGCTCAAGGCGGACAAGTCCGTGGACAAGGGCCAGATCGTGGCAAGCTTCGATGCCGAGAGCAATACCTTCACGCTCAATCCGTCTGACGATGTGGCCGGGGACTTCTCGGTGCTCATCAACCCGCGCATGGTGGATGTCACGAGACCTGTGGTATTCGCTACGCCCAAGGGCAGCTTCACCGTCACGGTCTCGGCAGACCCAGCTGTCATGGAGGCGTCGCTTCGCGAGGTGTGCGATCCTTTCCTCGCGTGGGTTCAGGAGGTCAGCTACCAGCAGCTCCTGTCCTCCGAGGTGCCCTCCAAAGAGCCGGAGGGTGATGATGCTCAGCCCGCAGCAGAGCCAGAATCGGCCCCGGCAAGCGACAACGCCGAGCCGATAGCCACGCCGGTGAGGGAGGTCGTTCAATCTGCGCCTGCACCCGCAGCCGCGTCGGCGAGCAGCACTGCGAGGCCTTCTTCGACAGCCTCCACCTCTTCGCGGCTTGCGGACACCGGCGATGCAACCATGCCGGCGTCCCTCATTGCCGCTGCTGGGCTGGTCGCGATTGCCTCCTCCCTCTGCCGTCGGATCATTTGGGGTGGTAGAGGGGACGTATAGCTCGTTGTGAAATAGCATCGTCCTCGGCAGACTATGATGCTATTTTCCTATCTGTCGTCCGAGCTCGAATGCCTCGTGTGGGAAGCGGCTCGCTCGCGTCATGGTAGGGGTGCCGCAGCCGTATCCAAGTACCATGCCCTGGTCCTGTAGGTGCAGGTAGCGCACGAGCGTGTGGTAGTGTGCGACGAGCGCCTCGAAGGTCCAATCGTCGGCGTTCCATGCCACGGCAAGCAGTGCTGAGCGCATGCGCTTGCCCGTGATGGACGAGTTGGACGAGCAGAAGCGGTCGATGACCGTCTTGAGCTGTGCGGTCATTCCGTAGTAGTAGAGCGGCGTGGCGAAGACCAGCATGTCTGAGGCAAGGATTTCTTTGCGCAGAGCATCCATGCCGTCCTTCTGCACACATGGTCCCTCATAGCCGCAAGCCACGCAGCCCGTGCAGGGGGCGATGTCGAGCTGGCATACGTCCACGCGATTCACGTCGTGTCCGGCCACGCGGGCACCACGGCAAAACTCTTCGGTGAGGATGGCCGTGGACCCATGGACGTTTGGGCTTGCCTGCAAGACGAGGATTCTCATCGGAGCTCTCCCTCAGCCCAGGCGGAAAGCTTCGCTGCGCTCTGGCGTCCGTTGAGCAAAGAGCCTTCGGTCACGTGCGCGCCGGGAATGAGCGAACGGATGCGCTGTGCTGCGCGGCCTACGCCACTGCCGCCACTCGTGGCGAAGGGCACGATCGTCTTGCCAGCGAGGTCGCATGCCTCGAGGAAGGTGTCCACGATGCGCGGCTCCACGTACCACCAGATCGGGAAGCCCACAAACACGGCGTCGTAGCCACTTACATCAGGCGTTGTGCCAGCAAGCTTGGGGCGGCATGATTCGTCGTTCATCTCGACCGACGAGCGACTGTTCCGGTTGTTCCAGTTGAGGTCGGCGCGCGTGTAGGGAGCAGCCGGGGCGATTTCGTACAGATCAGCGCCTGTCGCTGTCGCAAGCCCACGTGCCGCCTTCGCTGTCGTCCCGCTTGCGCTAAAGTAAGCCACCAGAGTCTTTGTCATGTCTTGTCCAATCATCGCGTTGTGTCGATGAGTACATTGAACCATGAGAGACCTTGCATGTCTAAAGCCTCTTTTACATATATTTGTATGCGCGGGAAGCATGCCTTCGAGAAGGAGGACGCCATGATCATAAACACCGGTGCGCGTACCGACACGGCGCAATGGTATGCCCCGTGGCTGTTGAGACGATTCGAGGAGGGCTTCGTATACGTGCGCAACCCGCTCTTTCCGCACAAGGTGAGCCGCTATGAGCTCGATCCCGCTGTCGTGGACTGCGTGGTTTTTTGCTCAAAGAACTATGCGCCGCTGCTGCCGCGCCTGCATGAGATTACGAGTCGTTTCAATACGCACTTTCATTACACGATAACAGCCTACGGGCCGGATATAGAACCAGAGGTTCCCGACCTTGACGAGAGCATTCGCACACTCTACGAGCTCGAAAGGCAGGTCGGCGCACGTCGCATCTGCTGGCGCTACGATCCAGTTCTGCTTGCTGGTGAATACACGGTCGAGCGTCACCTGGATACGTTCACTTGGCTCGCCGAGCGACTGGCTGGACACGTTGATCGCTGCATCTTTAGCTTCGTCGAGATGTATCAGAAGCTCGAACGCAACTTTCCCGAGCTTAAGTCCATAGGTCCTCGTGACCGCGACTGCCTTGCGGCCGGCCTTGGCCGTATCGCGTCACAACATGGTATGCCCATACAGACCTGCGGAAACAACGGTCTATGGCCACAGTACGGTATCGGCACCAGTGCATGTACGACCCTTGCAATGCTGGGTGCGGCAAATGGCGTGGCGTTCAAGAGCCTCAAGCACAAGGGCCAGCGAGCGGGCTGCGGATGCTTTGAGTCGCGCGATGTGGGCGCATACGACTCGTGTCCCAATGGTTGCCGATATTGCTATGCAAATCGCGACCATGCCAAAGCACTCTATAATTACCTGCACGCCCACGACCCCGAGAGTCCGCTCTTACTGGGGCACCTGCGTGAGGACGACGAGGTGAGCCAAGCGCCGCAGAGGAGCCTGCTCATACGCGATACCCAGCTCGCGCTGGGTCTGTAGGTGGCAAATGGCCGGTCACCTTCTCATGCCACCGATACTATTTATTACAGCCCAAAGGTATCAGGTCAGTTGCCACATCTTCCAAATAGGCTTGTCACTGAGAATGCCACCGCAGCCCCGAAAACCGTGGATGCCAGCCTGAACAGCGCGTAGAACATGCGCGCCTGTCCGCTCAATGTGCAGGCTACGAGCAGAAACGTGATGCAGCCGATGCGCGCGCTCATGTAGGGTACGTTGGCGAGTTTGCACGCAAGCAACGTGATGAGAACGCCTAAGCCTACGAGCGGAATCAGTGTCCATGGGTTTGACCCTAACATCATGTGGAGCGCAACTACGCCCATGCCAACTATGCCACCGATAGTGGTGACGATTATTCGTATGATCCCAGCTTTTTTGCTGGTGTCTGCATTGTCCTGGCAGCAGAGAAGGCACGAGATGCACGCAGTCATCATCTGGATGATATCTAATCGCATCTCTCCCACGGGGAACTTCATGCCGGACAGCGAGAGGGCGGTGGTTACTGTGCAGCAAATGAGGACACTTGTGACGATAGATAGGTCGAGTTGCGTTACCTTCTTTGGCTCCATGTGCTGTTCCGCCCTTCTTTCATATCGTTGATGACTACTCGACTCCATTTTAGCTGTGGACAAGACCAAATGAGTTATCGTTGTATAGTGCATCACAAGATTCCGCCACGTTAGACGCTCCCTTGAGGCGGCAAATGGCCCGACACGTTGCCCCAAAATTCACGACATCAAAATTAGTGTACATTTGGGTTTATGAATGCCGTAAAACCCCAGATAACAGACAATTTTCAGGTTCAAATGCGCACTGTGTAAAATACACAGTGCGCATTTGAACCTGAAAAGTTTCCGTTAACTGGGATTTTGTAAAACTTTCAGTCGCAAATGTACACTAATTTCCGAGGCGCTCCACATCTGTTGAGCAGTACGATGTGGTAGAGCCGTGGCGACCGTCATTGTCGGCAGGTAACTTCAAGGGTAGCGTGTGTTGGGAGTCGATTTACCCCGAACGAACGCGTCCAAGCGTAGATGCTTATCGCCCTGAGTGCCTCCACGCACTATCGATCAATGCTCGGGAGGCATATCGCCATATAGACAGACGACATTGGTAATAACGGCGCCAGAAAAGCAAAATGGAGAATGGATATTGCTTGGCGTTGGGACGCCGGCTAAATGAAAGAGGGGGAACAATGAACTATCGTCGCTTGGGGCAAACTGAACTGATGGTCTCGGAAGTCGGCTTTGGCGGGGAGTGGCTCGACCGCATGAGCGCCGAAGAGGCCCACTCTCTTATCATTCGCGCGTCGGAGCTGGGA
>ONMP01000155.1 GCA_900318935.1 uncultured Actinomycetes bacterium | reverse complement strand
CTCCTCGTCGCCCTGCTTGGTGGCCTCGAACGACACGTCGGTACCGATGATGTGATCGAGCGGGATGTCCAAGACGGTCGGGACGATGGCGCGCACGAATTCGCGCTCGCAGGCACTGACCATCCAGACGTCGAAGTTGTTGGCCTTGAGATAGTTGATGACTTCGATCATGGGCTTGTACCAAGACTCGCCATAGGTCATGCCTGAGAAGCCCACCGCGTCGACGGACTGGGCAAAATTGACGGCAAACTCACGGAACTGCTCCTGCGTCAGACCAGCAAACTCGGTGGCAATCATGCGGGCTTTGTTCTTCTCCATCTCCTCGGTGGGTTTCTCGCCTGCGTTAATGGTGTCACGAATCTCCTGGCACTGCTTCACCGCTTCGGGGGAAGGCTTGTACTCGGGCTCGTTGTAGCTGGGATTGTCGAGCACGCGGTTGAGCAGCATGCACCAATCGATGTAGAAGGGCGCCTTTTCGCAGATGATCGTGCCGTCCATGTCAAAGGTGGCAATGCGATCCTCGGGCGGGACGTAGTCTGCGCTCGACTCGTCGGTGACGGCCTTCACGAACTCGACGATCTCGGCGAGCGACTTGGAGTCTGCCTTCCAAGAGGGGAAGACCGTAGCGTAGTCAATATTGTTGTTGTCGAAGGCTGCAGGAGCAGTCGCTGCATCAGTGCTGGCGTTGGTCGTAGTCGTATCCGTCTGCGTAGTCCCCTCTGTGGCCTCCGTCGTTGCAGTAGACGTTGAGTCACTAGCTGTCTGACCGCAGCCTGCCACGAACAGTGCGAGGCTGAGACCCAGCAAGCAGGCTAGGATGCGGCTCAACGGGCTTTGATGCGGCGTATGGATGGGTGTGTTGTGCATGGTGCTCCTTTCGTCGTGCGCTTCACAAACGTTAAGGCAACAATAACACGCACCTATATCGATACGCTTGGCTTTTGGCGAGTGGTTTGTCCTCACGACTTATTTGGCATACAGGAGGCGGGACCTCTCGCGCACCTTAGGCGGGCCAGCTGACATCGCGTTGCGAAAAGAAGCTCTCGAAGCGCTCGGGCCAGGGAGTGCGCAACGCAACAGGATCCTCGGTGACGGGATGCACGAAGCGAAGCTCGTACGCATGTAACATGAGGCCATCCGGCGCGACACGACCGTAGAGCACGTCACCCACGATGGGGCACCCCTCTCGCGCGAGATGGACGCGAATCTGATGCCGCCGGCCAGAGCGCAGCTCGCATGCCACGAGCGAACGATTGCCCTTACGCGCGAGGCAGCGCGCCAGTGTAATCGCGGGTTTACCTGTGGAACCCACGCGCATACGCCGCGCATCATGGCGGTCGCGCGCGATGGGATACGTCATGGTAACGATGCCCTTGGGGAACGTGCCTTCAACGACCGCTAAATAGCGTTTGCGGATGAGTGCCGGTGCATGGCTGGCAATGAGCGCGTCGAACACTGGCTGGAACTCCTCGGTCTGCGAGAAAAGCACGATGCCCGAGGTGTCCACATCCAGGCGGTTGAGCGGCTGAACGACGGGAACGAACGACCAGCCCCGCTCTACTGCCGAACGTGCGACCTCAGCCTGCACGCGTGCCGTGAGGGTATCGGCTTCCGTACCGTCGCTGTGAACCAGCAACCCCGACGGCTTGTTTGCTGCCAAGGCGAAGCGATCATGCCACATCAGCTCGACGGGCTCCTTGCTTAGGGGTCCCAGGGCACGCGTTTCTTGTAGGCGAAGTGCTACGTCTTCTCCGGCATGTAGTGGCGACTGGCCTACGAGTACTTCGCCACCTTGCGCCTTCGTGAGCGTACCCTTGGCAAAGACACGTCGCTGGATGCGTTTCGATAGCCCGAGACCGTCGCAGAGCATCTGGGCAGAGATGTCATGGAGCACACGCAACCTCACGCAGTCCATGCTCGCACTCACGACATGGAATGGTTTGTCCTGACTGGACATCGCCGCGCTCCCTACCAAGCCCTCAGCTCCACTCGCTCGAGCGCCTCATAGCGAGGACGCTCGCCGGAGAGGTCGGACTCAAAGAGCGTGACGGTGCGTATCTCTCCCCTCCCCACACACGGCATAGGCAGCGCGCCATATGCGACATCGGCTTGGCGCATGAGCGTCACATGGGGAATAAACCCTTGCTCGTCGATGGCGTATCCGCCACCCCTGAGAGAAGCGCGGACGTCAGCGGCCAAATCAGCCCACTCATCACGTCCCTCGTCGAAGCCCTGCCACAGAATCCCGGATGAGGGGTGGCCAAATATTCCCAGCTCGGCAAGCGTGGTCGAGAAGGGGCTGTGGCCTTGGCTGGCCTCGACGACCAGCCCCGCCAGATCGTTGACGCAGGAGGCCCTCACCGAACCGAGAAAAGCAAGCGTCACATGGAAGGAGTCCGTTCCCACGAAGCGCCCCCGCACACAGCCGCGAAGCCGAGCCGAGGTCTCGGCCAATGCCTCGCTCAGCGTGTCAGGAAGCTCCGCTGCCACAAAGAGACGCATGGTCAATTGAGCCGTTCAGCCACGCTCGAGGAGAGATTCCCGAGCGGCACCTGCACCTGTTCGTGAGAGGACATGTCCCGCAGGGTTGCAACACCCGCAGCTACCTCGTCTGGTCCAAGTACCACGCAAAGACGCGCGCCAAACTTATCCGCCTGCTTGAACTGGCTCTTGAGCGAGCGACCCTGGTAGTCGGCCTCAGTGCGAATGCCCGCCTCGCGAAGAGCAAGCACCGCTGAGAAGACCGCCTCTCGCTGGTCGGGCGTGCAGGCCACGTACACACACTCGGGCTCTTCGCCACCAAGTTCGACACCCTGTCCTTGCAAAGCCAGCGCGATGCGTTCGAAACCGACGGCAAAGCCCAGACCCGGCGTCGGCTTGCCACCTTCAAGCTCCATGAGGCCATCGTAGCGTCCGCCGCCCCCTATGGCACCAACGCCTGAGCCTTCGACCTCCACCTCAAAGACGGTGCGCGTATAGTAGTCCAGCCCGCGCACGAGCGTCGGGTCCTCCACGTAAAAGATGCCTGCCTCGTCGAGATAGCGCTTGACCTGCGCGTAATGCGCGGCACAATCGTCACAGAGGTTATTCGGCGCGAGGGGGGCATCGGCCATTACCTCGCGGCAGTGGGCATTCTTGCAGTCAAAGGCACGAAGGGGGTTGAGCTCGGCGCGCTCTAGGCAGTCGGCACACATCTCCTCAGCGTGGTCGAGGATGAAGGAGCGAACCTTCTCGCGGTAGGTGGGCCGACAAGCGGCATCACCCATGGAGTTAATCGAGAGGCTCAGCGACTCAGGCGCGAAGCCCAGGCGCTCGAAGTAGCGCATGAGCATGATGATGCACTCGGCGTCGGACGCCGGGTCGGAAGCTCCCAGCCACTCGACGCCCACCTGATGGAACTGACGCAGGCGACCCTTCTGTGGACGCTCCCCACGAAACATCGGACCCGCATACCAGAGCTTGACAGGCGCGCCACCTTGCGGGACGAAGTTGTTTTGTACGGCTGCACGTACGACGCCTGCCGTGCCCTCGGGACGCAAAGCCAGACGCTGCTTGGCCTTGAGGGCGTCTTCGCTACCTCTGGCCAGGAGCTGATCGACCAATGCGCCAGAATACACGCGGAACATCTCCTTGCGCACCACATCGGTGGATTCGCCGATGCCGTGGACGAAGGTTGCGACCTGCTCGATGGCAGGCGTCTCGATGAGGTCGAAACCATATGCGCCGAACGTATCGCGCGCCACGTCCTGCATGTGCTGCCACGCCCGCATGTAGCTGCCGTACAAATCCTCGGTTCCTTGAACCCGCTGTGCCATGATGTGCCTCTTTCGCTCGATTGCGTAGGCAAGTATAGCAAAATGGCTGGACAGCATGGCTCGACGACAGGGCACAGGAAAGGGAGAAGCCCCCAGTCACGGTGGCAGGGGACTGTCCCCTTTGTACCCCTATAGCGCGGTTATTGCTCTGCGAGGGCCGCGCAAAGAAGGGCCTCGACGTCAGTCCCGGGAGCGTCCACGCCCCAAGCCGACACGCAAGTCACCTGTGAGACGTGCCAAAAGCGCTGCGCTAACGTGCGCACATACCCAATGGAATGGTCGTCGGCTGCTTCCACCTTCGCCCCACCCGCTGTCTGCACATAGGTGATTCTCTGCGCCTTTATCAGGCTGACATAGTCTCCCGTTTCATCGATGTCAAAGGTCACGCCCTGACTGCAAACCAGCTCAAGATATGCGTGCAGCTTTGCGGGAAGCGAATAATTCCAGAACGGAGCGGCAATCAGCACCTCGTCCGCCTGTGCAAACTGCTTGGCCAAGGCAAACATGGGATGTACGTAGTCGGCATCTGCCACGGACCGGCTGTACTCGCTCAACGGGTTGGCGCCCGACGCATCGAGCGGATTGACGTCAAGCTCAGCGAGTGACAACTCCACGACTTCATCCTCGTAGGCGCGCCGCTCCAACCACATGCGAGCCAAGCGTTCGGTACGCGACCCATCTCGCAGGCAGGCATTCACAAACAACAGCATTGGGCCCTCTTTCTCTGACCACTTTCCCACAGTGGGATCGTAGTCAACTATCCCAGAATCAATGTGTGCAAAACGTGCTACTTTTGGCACTCATCGATCGTAAAACGTCGGATTGGTGGAATAATGAAGCCTCCAAGCATCGATTATGGCGGCGCTGTTTTTGCATATGAACGCCTCAAGTTGCTTAATCGTACGAGAACCGATACCAGCCCCATTCTTTGCCAATACCACCGATCCATCAGACAAGATCCAGAACTTAGTCGATACCTCTTGCGGCCTACCAAGGGCCACGTGGACATGCACGGGCTCGGTCCCTTCGTTGGACCAGAAGTAAAGGCAATAGCCTCGAAATCTGAACAGATTAGGCATGAACTAAGCCCGCCCTCTCCAAGGCAGCCTCTTCTGTCACCTGATCCACACAGTCTTCAATGATCTCGCGGTTCTCCGCAATGAACGTCTCGAATTCCCTGAGTTTCTTTAGTCCGGCCTTATGCAGCCTGTCCCAATCCATAGAGGGAACGTGACATCTCGCCATACCCATGTCGTAGGGTAGCGGCCACTCAAAGATGAAATAATACGAGCCGTCGGGCATACGCTCGGTAAACGACGTGTGTAGCCCGTCAGGATAGACGGCATACTCGTAAAACATTGCAACACCTCCCTTGGCAGCATGTTCGAAGTATAGCGCATCGTCACCATTGTTTATGTATCTAGAACCCATGGTTGACGAGAGCGGCAAAGCACCCAGATGAAACCCCTTTTCATCTGGGTGCTTTGCTGCTGAGCAATGCCTACATCCGGTATCAGACTCCAGCGAACCGTCTTCTTTGGAGCAGGACGAATGCGCTACAGGTGAGGAGGAGTGCGCCGAGCGCATAGATGATGTGCGTGCCGATGCCACCAGTGCTCGGAAGCTCAGCGCCAGCTATGTTGCCGATGGTGACGGTAGCCATAGTGGCTGGACTCGCACCGGAAGCCTCGGTCGCGGGCTCAAATGCCATTACGTTGCAGTCGGCATTCGTTGTCGCATTGTAAAGGTCAGAAGCACTTGCATTGCTCCAATTCTTCGGAGCCTCGGTGCCCTTGTGCAGCATGATGGCCTTGCCGCCGGCTATCTTCATGTAGAAGGCGCTCTCTCCGACGTTGAGGTAGCCAGTAGGTGTCTTGGTCTCTTTAACCTCGTACCAGCCAGCTTCCACATCAGTGAATTCTGCGATGCCGTTCTGATCAACCGTAACCGTTCTCGTGGGATACGGGTTGCCAGTTCCATCCAGCTTATTTGCGGGCATGCCGTCGTTAAGGAGGTCTGCGTTCTCGTCGATCCGACGAAGCGTAAACTCAGCGCCTGTCAGTTTCGTGGCGTTGTGCTTGTCCGTCGAGCTATCCTCCACCCAGCTCAGACGGTCAACCTTCACTACTCGGAACTCAGACTTGGTGGGCGCATTGGCGATTACCGCACTGCTAAACGTTCCTTGATTTCCCGTTGATACGGCTTGAGTTTGGCCATCGTAGTTGTGGTTATCCTGCGTAAGCGTAAACCCATACTCTTGCCCTGAAGCCACGTTTCCTGTTGATGCGCCATACGTAACCTTGTAACCACCCATCTCGCCAAGATTCATCACCGGTTGATTGTTCTCGTCAATCTCGAACACGAAATAGGTAGTCCCATCGCGCTCGAAGTCGAGGTTATTGAATGTGACGGTGCCAGATCCTTCGGCGACGTCAATCTCCGAAATGCGGCCTTGTTGGAGTACGTAGTTGTCAGCAGAGTCGTAATCAGGCGTCACGCTGCTGCCCACGTACTTGAACAGACCGACACGGAACTTGCCGGTGGCGCTTGTGTCCTTCGTCTCATCAGGCTTGGCAAAATCGATCTCGTCGCCCACATACTTCTCTACCTTAATCGAACCCTGCTCCTTAAGGGCGTTGGAGTAGGTCACGGAACCCTCGTTGTCCTCGTGATTGAGGAGGACGGCCTCATCGCCACCGATGACGGTGTAGGTCTTGGAGTCTGCACCGAAGTCAAAGGCAGCAGTCTTGCCAGTAATGGGCTGCCAATCGGGCGTCTCATTCGTGCCCTTGTTCTCCATCTCGAGCACGTGGTACGTGACGGAATCCGTGTTGTGCTCGGTCGTCTCGTCGCCTCCAGCGGGAGTGTAGGTGTAGTCGTACGTTCGTGTGTAGGGAAGGCTGGTGAAGAGCTCATCACTTGCAGTGGCTTCGTTGCCAAACGTCAGGTCGCGAACAAGTACTGTAGCCCCCTCTGCCTTCACGTCGAGGACCACCTCGTCGTCCTTCTCCATCACCGGTACGACCTGCGTTCCGTTGGCGAGCCTAATCTTGGTTATGCTGTTATCCGCCAGCTCGTCCTTCATCGCGTCGCGGTACAGCCCGAACTTGAAGGACTTGCCGTTCATGGTCGTGTCGGGCGATCCGTTGTACGAAACCTTCTTGTTCACGGTGATAGAACCGGTCTCGGTCTTGTTGTTGGTAATTGTGAGCTCGGCATTACGCGGAGCCTTCTCTTCTTCGGTGCCTGCAGCGATTTGCACGCCCTCGGTGCCATCGGTCTCGCTGTTGGTAACAATAACCTTATTAGAATCCTCGAAGTCTGCGACCTTAGTCCACTCTTTGTCCTCGCTCGTAACCTTGCCCGCGCTATTGATGACCTTGACCTTTTGAT
>ONMP01000051.1 GCA_900318935.1 uncultured Actinomycetes bacterium | reverse complement strand
CTCCAGCTGTGCTCATGCCGCTCAATCGAAACTTCGCCATCTCTAAGTCCGATGTAGAGGATGTGACCGTAGGTATTCTTCTTTAGGTCGGAGGAGAAGAAGTCCGCAGGGTCATCACCCGAGTGATAGTCGGGCCACCCAGACGTGACCTTCACCATATCCTGCTGCACGTGCGTCACGCCGATGTGCGTGCTTGCACCCAGTTTACCGCTCACTTCGATGGGCTGAGCGCCCTGACCTATATTCACGTTGCGGCTTGAATAGCCATCGCTCGTAGTGTTGTCGGTAATCACCGGAGAGCCATATACGGAGAGCATGGGGAACCTGTAATTGGCTTCGCTGCCACCGTCTTTTGCAGTTACGTAGACGCCACCCATCGAACCACTGCAGTCCTTGATGCTGCCGCCATGCATGTGAAGTCGGCCACCCGAAGTCAGGGTCACTGCACCGCAGCTTTCGCCATACGCAACGCAATCGCTGATGTCGACGTCATAGAGATGGACTATGCCGTTGATGAGCAGCGCTCCTCCGCTGCTAGAGAAGTTCTTGATGCTGCCGCCCTCGGTAGCGTAGATGCTCAGTGTGGAACGAGGCTGATCGACCCTGATTTGCGTGTACGTTTGGTTGCCCTGGCCCCAGACCGTGTGCCCGTTCAAGCAAATCTTCATCTCCTTGCCGTCCTCAGAGAAGGGCACCCAATCCGCCTCGAGCGTAACGTCTTTGGTAAGGTAGTATGTGCCGGGTTCGGTAGGCATGGTCGTAGTGCTGGTCCACGCCGTCTCGAAGGTCGTGCCGTCTTCATGTTCGTGTATCGGCGCGGCAACGGTCACGTTCACCGTGTTGGGCTCATTTGCGCTTGCGATGTCCTCATGATTGCGATCGCCCTCGAACCACCATTGCACGGCGTAGTCGCCTTGCTCAGTAGCCGAGGGGACGCCCGTCTTCCACTCGCCGTCCGAGTTCAGGCGATAGTGAAGTGTGCCGTAGCCAGTGTCGCCCGCGATGTCCACCAGCTCCTGCTCGCTTCCGTTTGCGCGCAATCCCTCCTTGGCGGTCAGCACGAGCGTCGGGTCGGCTTTGTTGATTTCGAAGTAAGCGGAGATCCCTGTGCTCATCTGCATACCGCCCGCATCAACTTCCACGAAGACCATGGCATCCGCTTTGTAACTACCGGCATCAGACGGTGCCGCCCCGAATATGATGCCATTCCGGTAGAAGGTAATGCCACGCACACTAATCCTCGTGTCGCCGAAGGGGAAGTTGTCGGTGTAGCCGTACTCGACCGTTGCCTCGCCCGTACTGGGAAGGCCGTCCTCGCCGATGGACTGTGCCGTCGCAGCCTCGCCGTCCCACACCTTATCCGTTGCCCTCAGGCATATCATCCCAGGTCTTTCGTGCTCGCTATAGCCGCACCTATCCGACGACGTGCACTTAACGACGGCGTATGAAGTGCCGTCGACGGTCTCTGTCGAAAGCTCCCACGTATGCTCGTGCAGCTTGATAGCCGCCTCATTGTCATCGCTCGCGGTAAGGGTGTATTTCGTGTTGTCATAGTTGTCGAGCTCGAACCATTCCCATGGGCTCATCGTACCGATGACATCACCCAGACCATACGTGACGACTACTAACGGTGTCTCCGTCGTGGGCAGCCTCGCGGGCGTTACTCCAATTTTGCTGCCATCCAGATTCCCTCTTACGGAAATCGTCTTACCCTCGGCTAGATAGACGTTGTCCGGCGTCTCATCGGAGCGCGTGTTGTTGATAACTTCGATATTGCTTCCAGAAACTTCTAAGGTCGCGGAGGAGGCAACGTATACGCCACCGCCGTTACCGTTCTTTCCTGCGATGTTATCAACTATGCTGCCACCATTCATGGTAAAGCTACCGCTATAGAGGTACACGCCACCGCCATTTCCACTGATGTTTGTGGAGTTGGAACTCACGGTACCGCCGCTCATGTTGAAAGAGCCCCCCATCAGGTACACGCCTCCACCGAAGTAGACCGCAGTATTTTGAGATGTCGACGTATCAGAGTAATCGATAGAGCCGCCGCTCTGGTACACACCGCCGCCGCCTTGGCTGGCCGTGTTTTGTTCAATTGCACCGCCATGCAGCATAGCTTCGCCCGCATCAATGAACAGGCCTCCGCCCATTTTTGTGGACGTACAATTCCTGATGTATCCACCGTCCATGGTGAACTTGCCGTAGCTCGTCACGTATACGCCGCCACCATTACCGTTGGTGCTTGTGCCCGATTCACAGTCGTCAATACCACCGTCATGGAGGTTGTACGCTGCAGCAGAACTCGAGCTGTACGCTTCCACCGCTACGCCGCCGGCCCGAACCACTGCGTTGCCCGCACCCTTAGTTATGGTGCCACCATGCTGGTCGAATGTTCCTCGCCTGACAAAGACTCCCGCCGCCTTGCCGTTGCAGTCAAGCTTGCCGTCTTCGCCTTCGTCATACAGGCTGAACGTATAGTCGTCATCATTGAAATCCACTTCGATGAGCGCATTTCCCTCGAAGTTATCTGCCGCTTTGATGCTATGGCCGTTGAGACACACCCGCACGTCGTAATAGCCGGTTATCTTCCAAGGCGTAGTAAGAACTACGTCCTCTGTGAGGTAGTATCCCTTTCCTTTGACTTCAATCATCGGATTGTCGCTGGATGTCCACTCACGGAACTCAACATCGTCGTGCATGTGCATGTCCTCGCTCGCCTGTGCGCCAAGCACTGGCTCGTCAGCGTCGTCCGGCTCGATGCCGTTGTTCTGGCCGTCCGCGACTATCGAATCGTCCGCGCCCTTGCCGTCCGCGTCTTCCTCGATTGCATCAGACTTGGCGGGGTCTTCGGTCAGAGCCGATTTCCCTCGCGCCGCATTGTCTTCCTGCACCTCAACGGGCGCCTCGGCGATGATAGACTCTGCGAACGCGCGCGGAGCCTCCACCCCCAGCAGCTGCAGCGAAAGCAGCACGCTCGTCACGAGCGAGAAGACCCTTCTCGCCCTCTTTCTCCCCCTACACATGCAACACTCCTTTCTCCATAAAAACACCAAACTGAAAAATATTAGCACAAATAAGTCTGCTGCCTGAGGGCTCTCCCCAAGCAGCAACCAAGCAGCAGTAGGGACTTCAGTCTCCCATGTGGCGTACGTACACGCAGCTATAGAGGGTATCGAGCACCTGCTTCATCGAGAGATGCGAAGTGTATCCTATTACCCTGGGGTACATCTGCTCGCGTGTGGTGAGCGTGAGCGTCACGTCAGCCAGCTCGCGCAGGGGGTTTACCCCCATGCTCGTCAATGCAACGAGGGGAATCTCGCGGCGTCGAAACATTCGGGCGAGGTCAAGTGTCGGAGGAGTGACTCCCGAATACGATATGACAATCGCGCAGTCGTCATGTCGGATTATCCCGCCAACGAATGACTGCTCGCCTGCGAGCGTCGTGACCTCCACATCCTTGCCAATGCGACGCATCTTGAGCATGAAATCCTGAGCGTAGAGCAAAGGGAAGCTCGACGCCGCCATGTACAGACGATGCGCACGGTCCACGAGCTCGACCGCACAGCTCAGCGAATCGGCATCCATCAACGCAAGCGTGTCCGCCACGGTATCACGAGCGAGCGATGCCACCTTCGTCGCGACCGTCATTACGCTGTCATTCGCGGCGAAGGGGGCGTTGGGATTCAGTCCCTTAAACCGACGGTCAAGATATAGCACCTCATCGGTGAGGTCCTCACGCATGGGCTCGAAGCTGGTGTACCCGAAGCTCTTTGCCAAGCGCACCACGGTGGCGGGCGACGTGAAAGTCTCTTCCGCGATGCGCTTGACTGTGGCGTTAGGTATCTCGTTGCGATGCGCGACAAGCCAACGGGCAACGGCACGTTGTCCGTCCGAAAGCTTTCTATCTTCACTCGCAAGTCGCTCGAGCAACAGCATGGGGTTGCCTTTCCTTTAAGTTCCAGTTACGCCCGTTTGCAGGCCTCCTCTATCGCGTCCACGACGATTTCGAGCGCCTTGATGCGCGCGTAACGCTTGTCGTTGGACTCGAGCACATGCCATGGGGCGAAGGTCGTGCTCGTACGACTAATCATCTCGTTGATGGCCTGCTCGTAGAGGTCCCACTTCTCGCGATTGCGCCAGTCTTCATCGGTGATCTTCCACTGCTTCTCCGGCGTGTTCTGACGGTCGGTGAAACGTGCGAGCTGGGTCTCGGAGTCGATCTGCACCCAGAACTTGATCAGCACGACACCGGCCTCGACCAGCTCGTTCTCGAATTCGTTAATCTCGTTGAAGGCACGCCGCCAGTCGTTCTCGGAACAAAAGCCCTCCAGGCGCTCCACCATCACGCGCCCGTACCACGTGCGATCAAAGATTGCAATGTGGCCGGCTTTGGGCAGGCGATGCCAGAAACGCCAAAGGTAATGGCGCGCCTTCTCATGTGGCTCTGGACTCGCGATGGGGTGCACCTCGTAACCACGCGGATCGAGCGCCGAGGTGATGCGCTTGATGTTGCCACCCTTGCCGGCCGCATCCCAGCCCTCGTAGGCGATGACCACGGGAATGCGCTTGCGATATACGATGTTGTGCAGCGCTCCGAGACGCGCGCGGAGTTCCTTGAGCTGATCGTGATAGTCATCGTATTCGATCGTTTTGTCGAGCGGGATGTCAGCCAAAGGCGTGACTTTGTTGAGCGGAAAGACGTTCTGCCTAAGGGGCGCTGCCACGCCACGATTGTGGATGGCCACGTCGATTCCCATGTTTAGGAACTCGAGCACCTGCAGCGTCGCCCAGCGGCGGCTCTTCGCGTCGATGATGTACCAGGGGGCACTTGAACGGTTCGTGTCACGCAGGTAGCGGTCATATATCTCTAGGCAGCTGTCATACTGCTCGTTCTCGAGATAGTCGTCTTCGTTGACGCGCCAACTGGTGTTCTCGTCGGCACTGAGCGCGTCCAAGCGAGCACGCTGCTCCTCTTGGCTGATGTGAAAGAAGAACTTCATGACGAGGTAGCCGTTGTCCACGAGCTGACGCTCGGCCATGTTGATTGAATCGATGCGCTTGTGGTAATCGCTTTTGGCGAGCGTACCGGCCACAAGTTGGGAGGTGACCTCTTCCATCCAGTAGGTGTCGAGGAACTTGAACTGCCCCTCCTCGGGAATCTCCACCATGTAGCGCCAGAGGAAGGGATGCATGCGCTCCTCCTCCGTGGGCCTAGAGTGTAGGGTCGCAACGTCAAAGAAGCGTGGATCCATGTCCTTGATGACCTTGCCTAGGACGCTGCCCTTGCCAGCCGCACCCCAACCCTCAAAGATGACCATGACCGGCACCTTCGCCTGTCGGATACGAATCTGGTTGACGGCAAGCTTTGCTTGCTCCTCTTCCATGCGCTCCGAGATTTCTTCCTTGGTCGGCTTGGCCGCCTTGGCAAATTTCTTGAGCATAATCGGCCCCCTCGTCCTCGTCGTAGCGTACGTCGATTGTACCGCGCGTGTCATGCACCTCTACCATCGGAGTTTCCTCAATCGCGTTACATTCGGCAAAAGGCCAACCAGAACGGGATGAGGGCGATACCTAGGATACTGGCAAACGAATAGCTTGCAATAACTTGAATGGTGGTACGGATGGTGCGCATGTCTACTCCCTTCTCGCGTTGCCGTAGTGCCAAGCCTACGACGCGAGGGGGACACGAATGCGGAAGGTCTCAGAGTGTCTTAATGACGGTGAGCACGTTGAGACCATCGCGATGCTCGTAGTGAACGTCATTCATGATATTCTTTACCATAAAGATGCCAAGTCCGCCGACGCTACGCTCATGGATGCCAAGCGAGACGTCGGGATCGCTCTTTGCGAGCGGGTCGAAGGGGATGCCCCCGTCCTCTAACGTGATACTCACGGCATCCTGCTCGGGCAGCTCCTTGATACGTACCGTCGCGGGACCAACGGAATTGCCATAAGCGTAACGGCAGATGTTGCTAAAGATCTCGTCGAGCGCGACGTCAATCTGCATCCTCGCACGTTCAGAACATCCCATGCGCCTGAGCTGATCGTTCACAAATTCGGTAAGCGGCTCGATATTCTCTATCCTTGCCTCGAGCGTAAGGTGCATGACCAATCCTCCCAGCTATTCGATGGTGAGGAAATCAACAAAGCCCGTCATCTCGAACACCTCGTAAACCTCAGGCCTGAGATTCCGCACCATCATGCTACCTTGTTTCGCCATGGTCTTTTGAGCCGTAAGCACCACCCGCAGTCCGGCACTCGAGATGTAGAGGAGGTCAGCCATGTCGATGATCAGCTCGCTGACCCCATCAAGCTCGGGGGTGAGCGCATTTGCGAACTCTGGGGCCGACGCGGTATTGACGCGACCCTTCACAGCTGCGACGAGCGTGCCGCCATTCCTCGTCAGCACTATGTCCATGCATCCTCCGATCTGCATTACATTCCGTCTCCATAGTACTACGAAATTCTTACTTCGTTACTATCAAATCCCACTCAGAGCGGGCAGATATTGCTTCCGCCAGGCACCCCTTTATGCGCCCTTAGCATCAAAGTGCGTGGGGAAGCCGTGACGTAATGGGTACGTAACACGTCCCCTTCCTTTCGTCGCGTAACATGGGTCAGTTGAGTTCACAAAGAAGCAAAGGACCAAAGACATGGCACACGACAAGGTAACGGCCGAGTACGGCAGCCTAGTGTTCTCAGATGCCGACATGCGCCAGCGGCTTCCCAAGCCCACCTACAAGGAGCTGAGCCGCGTCATCCGCGAGAACAAACCCATCGACCTCGACATCGCCAACGAGGTCGCCCACGCCATGAAGGAGTGGGCGCTGGAAAAAGGCGCCACGCATTTCACGCACTGGTTCCAGCCGCTCAACGGCATCACGAGCGAGAAGCACGACAGCTTCATCACCATCCAGCCAGACGATGGAAGCGTGCTCATGGCCTTCAGCGGCAAGGAGCTCGTGCAGGGCGAGCCCGACGCATCGAGCTTCCCGAACGGCGGCCTGCGCGCGACCTTCGAGGCGCGGGGCTACACCGTCTGGGATCCCATGAGTCCGGCCTTCATCAAGGATGAGGTACTGTGCATCCCCACTGCCTTCATCTCTTATACCGGAGAAGCGCTCGACAAGAAGACCCCGCTGCTGCGTTCGGAGGTGGCACTCGAGCGGCAGGCCAAGCGTGTGCTCGCGCTCTTTGGCATCGAGCCCATGCGCGTCATCACCAACGTGGGTCCCGAGCAGGAGTACTTCCTCATCAAGGAGGAGGACTTCGAGGCGCGAGCCGATTTGCGCCTCACCGGGCGGACGCTCTTTGGCGCAGAGCCATCCAAGGGACAGGAACTCGAGGAACACTACTTTGGGGCAATACGTCCCTCGGTGAACGCCTTCATGAAGGAGCTTGACGACGAGCTGTGGAAGCTCGCCATCCCCGCAAAGACCAAGCACAACGAAGTCGCACCTTGTCAGCACGAGCTGGCGCCCATCTACGAGCGCGGCTCGCTCGCCATCGACGACAACCTCCTCACGATGGAGAAGCTCAAGCTGCTAGCCACCAACTACGGCCTGGCTTGCCTGCAGCACGAGAGGCCCTTCGAGTACGTCAACGGCTCCGGCAAGCATGACAACTGGTCGATGTCCGCCGACGGACGCAACCTGCTCGAGCCGGGGCCGCATCCCGAGGACAACCTGCTGTTCCTCGTCTTCCTTGCCTTCCTCGTCGCGGCTGTGGACGAGCACGCCGACCTCATGCGCGCAAGCGTGGCCTCAGCTGGCAACGATCATCGCCTTGGAGCCAATGAGGCGCCGCCCGCCATCGTGTCCGTCTTTCTTGGTGACGCGCTCACACCCGTGGTCGAGGCGCTCATACACAAGGAGCATGCCGAGGCGCACGAAGACGAGATCATGGACCTCGGCGTACCTGCGTTGCCCGACATCCTGCGCGACAACACCGACCGCAACCGCACCTCCCCCTTCGCCTTCACCGGCAACAAGTTCGAGTTTCGCATGTGCGGTAGCCAACAAAACCTCTCCGACCCAAATACCGTGCTCAACACGGCCGTTGCCGAGCAGTGCGAGCGTTTCTGCGACTATGTGGCCGCGCGCAGCGACGAGGACTTCTATGTGGTAGCCCTGAGGTTCGTGCGGCACACCTTCCGCGACCACCAGCGCATACTCTTTGACGGCAACGGCTATGCCGACGAATGGACGATCGAGGCCGAACGGCGAGGGCTGCTCAACCTCAAGACCACGCCCGACGCACTGCCCGCGCTCATCAAGCCTGAAAACATCGCGCTCTTTGAGCGCTATGGCGTCCTCAACGAGGCGGAAGTCCACGCCCGCTACGTCGCAAAGGCCGAGCAGTACGCGAAGCTGCTCAACATCGAGGCCAATGTGATGGTCCACATGGCGCGTCACGAGTACCTGCCTGCCATCATCTCCTATTCCGGCGACATCGCGACAGCCGTGGCGACAAAGGCCGAGCTAGGTATCGACGCGCGTGCCGAGAAGGCTCTCGTGCGCACCCTCACCGAGGGGGCAAATGAGGTCTTTGACCTTGCCAATGCACTCGACAGCAAGAACGACGAGGCCCGAGGCATCGCAGACGTGGGCGAACGGGATGAGTTCTACCGCGATGAGGTAATTCCTGCGATGGAGGCACTGCGGGCGGCTGTGGACGGCATGGAGACGGTCTGCAGCAAGGAGTGCTGGCCCGTGCCGAGCTACAACGATATGTTGTTCTACGTCTAGTCGTATGCGCTCGTGGCGCCTCGGCCGTATCTCCCTTGCGCTCAGCCTCACTTCGTTCGGAAATTCGCGCCAGGGAGATACGGCCGAGGTGCCACGCATCCGGCTGACTGCGGAGTGCGTCGGGGGGAAATGTGTCCGAGCTTCGCTCGGCTTAAGCTCCACTTCGTTCGGGAATTCGCGCTACAGAAAAACGGCCCGTCTCGCACGCATCCGGCTGATCAGAGATGAAGGGCGGAGATGGTTTCCCGCGCGCAGTTCCGCGCTTTGCGCAGCTGTTTGAGCACGGGAAACCATCTCCGCCCTCTCATCGTACAGAGCGAGCAGCATCAGCTCGGCTTACATGCCTAAGGCAAAGATTATTTCGGTGACACCGTCTATCAGGAGGGCAACGGCTGCTACAAGCATGCCGAGGGTAGCCGATGCGAGCGGTACCAATATCACGAGAATGCCGAGGATGATGCTGACGACGCCCGATGTGGTGGCGGGAATGCCAAGGGGGCTTCCAACCCGACGGAACGTCCCGGCTTCCATGACGTCAAGCACGCCCGTGATCAGAATGATGATGCCAATCAGCGTCCAGACGAACTTCATCACGAAACCAGGTGCAATCCCCATTAATAGCCCGGCAACGAACGCAAGGACACCCAAGCCAAAGTCAGCAGTGGCATCCTGCAGCGGGTTGCCATGCATCACGGCTGGCACTGTAGTGATGAGACCATATGCGACGAGCACCCAGCCCATGATGCGCACTATTGTTTCCAAAGCTCCTATCGGGTTGATAAGAACTGCGATGCCTAGGACGACCATCACGATGCCAGTGAGCAGGATGACAGCCTTTGAGCGCGAGAATTTTTGTGCCATGATGAACGCCCCTTCCAGTTGGCGGTTTAATGTAATTGACATTTTCTAACCCCTTGCCACAAAATGCGCTACTCTGTTAAGCTCACTAGCGTGGCACAACAGAAACAACACATTTGTATACCCTAGGAGCAGCATGCCGGCGATTGTCACCCATCAACTTTTTGGCGAGGACGCCTCCGTCCTTCTTGGCGACGACACGCTCGGTAGCCAAGAGGAACTCATGGCCTTCCTGCTGGGTAACCAGGGGCCAGATCCTCTTTGGGCCCACTTCCTCTGCTCTCCCCGCACCGCCCATTCCTGTCGTGACCTTGCACAGCGCATGCATGAGGGAGATGCAGCCCAGCTGCTTTGCGCGCTTCGTACGAGCTCCGAGCGCCGCTTGCGCAGTGCAGAATCGTCCCTCGGCATGGCTTTCACGCTCGGCTTTGCCGCGCACTACCTGCTCGACAGCATGACGCATCCGCTCATCCTCGCGCTTGCCGATAAGCTGGAGGCCTCCAATCCAGAACTGTTGGGCGCCCACAACGAACTGCACGCTCTCATCGAATCCGATATCGACACGTGGTTGCTCTGGCAGAAGCGACAAAAGACCATCGATGCCGCGCCGGTCTCGACCATGCTGGCGAGCACCACCCACGTCGACCGCATCGCGGGAGTGTTGATCTCGGACGTCGCGAAAGAACTCTATGGTATCGACCTAGCAGAAGGGGAATACGGCCGAGCCGTGTGCGACTACCGCCTTGCCTATCGACTGATCGATCCACCCTCAAAGAGGCTACGCTCCACGCTCATCCGACTCGAATCGCTTGGACGCATGCACTCGCGCATCGAGGCACAGACGCACCTTGTCTCCGCTAGCGACGAGTGCGCATCAGCAAACCTCGAGCACGAACACTGGCGCAACCCCTTCACCCACGAGGTTTCGGTGTCAAGCTTCGCCGACTTGTTTCACGACGCAATCTTGGCTTGGCCGACCTTCTCGACACGGCTCATTGAGGGAGACCAGCGTCGACTCACAAACATGATCGGTGGCCTTGACTTCTACGGCAAGCCAAGCGAGACGAGCTAGTTTGGCCTATGCATACCTGCTGCGACCGGAACGCGAAGAAGGTCGTGCGGCCCTTGAGGTGCCCAGAGTCGATACTCCCGACATGTAGTAGCCATTATCGTTCGTCGTGCCGCGCTGATCTTCGCGAATTCGCCGAGCTCTACGCTGAGCAGCAGCCCTACGCTGGGCTTCGCGACTGCGCTCGTCGCGCTCGCGTACGCTACGGCGGGTGTTCGTCCCTCTCGGCGCAAACTCGCTTGTAGAACGCCGCGTCGAGCGTCTCGTGGGCCTACGACGAGTACGCTCGCGTTCCTCAGACGTGCGGTCATTCTCACGATTTCGTGCCTGCTGACCACGGACATACCCTGACCCGCGCCCGTCTTGGGAGCGGCGGCGCCCGTTACGCGAGGTCTCGCGTCGATCAGGTAGCTCTGGAGCTTCTTCCTCATATTCGTATTCGTGCTCGTCGTACGCATACTCGTACGCATACTCGTCATAGGGGTTGTCCCGACGCGGTGTCGGCACGTTCCTCGCTTCTTCCTCTTTCGACCTTGAACGCGGTCGCGGCGAGGGCACCTCTTCCTCCGCCTCGAGATTCGTGGGTGGATGGACCGATCGGGTGAACTTGAGACGACGCGCTGGCCAAAAAAGCAGCACGGCCAGCAGAATCACCGACACGACGATGGTGAAGATGTCGTAAGTCCCAAGGATGTAATAGCCAGCCCCGACCACTCCGGCAGCAATCAGGATCGAGAGAATCTTTCCGTATGGACCACGGTCGCGCTTGGCCGTCCAAATCGCATAGGTCAGCATCGGCGAGGCGATGGTCATGGCAGCCAGCGGAACCACCAGTGACTTCGCATAGCCCTGGAACGAGGCAGCAGTACAAATGTAATAGCACTCGATGTAGCCCATGTTGAACGGAATCGCCCACCAGATGGCCTTGAGCCTGCTGTCCACATGGATGGCAATCAGAACGTTGAGCAGAACCCAGAGCGAGAAGTGCGCGACAAACGCCCCTGCGCCTACGACGATCACGTCGTAGAGCGCCGAGAGGATGCCAAACACGAGGCCAAGGGTGAACAAGGCAAGCGCCTCCGCAATGGCAACCACGCTACCCTCCCCTCTCACATCCGTGTAGACAAAACCGTAGAGTCTAACGTTATCACATGGAGTGGCTTTCTACCAAAAAAGTGGAACAAGCGGGATACATATCTCGCCATACGTGGATTCGAGTATCGTTGTGCAGGTCGCGCCAACGGGCTGGAAAGGGATTCACATGGTAACAGAAGAAGAACGCAGGGCAGCACGTGCAAGTTTGATGTCAGCTGCGGTGTGCGTGGGATTACCCGTCGAGTTTGCGGAACTGCTCGTACATGAGCTGCGAACGACACCCGCGATGCAACGCATGACTGCGTACCTCATCGGCGTACGTCCCACCCGCATGGAGGACATCGCCGACGAGATGCTTGCCATCATGGAGCAGCGCGACCGCTGGTTTGAGCAGAAACGCAGCGAAGAGGCCAACGCCGCCATCACTGCGTTCTACAACCGACCAGACCGACCCGATGAGGACGACTAATCAGGCGATACGCGCCTATCGTGGCAGTTCGCCCGACTCGAGAATCTGTCCCAGGGCGTCCTCGTCAAGCACAGGGATACCGAGCTGTTCGGCTTTGGTCAGCTTGCTGCCAGCCGCCTTGCCCGCCACCACGTAGCTTGTACGCTTGGAGACCGACCCCGTGACCTTGGCGCCAAGTGCCTTGAGCGCATCTCCCGCCGCCTTGCGCGTGAACTGCTCGAGGGAGCCCGTGAGCACGAAAGTGAGCCCTGCAAGGGGCTGTGGCGCATCCTCGGGCACGGCTCGCTCCTCGATGAGGACGACACCTGCCTTGCGCAGGCGCTCGATGACCTCTGCGTTCTGGGGCGTGGCAAGAAACTCGATCACACTTGCGGCAATCTTTGGCCCGATGCCCTCAACCTCGGCAATGGCCTCTTCGTCAGCTGCGGCCAAGGCTTCCATCGAGCCGAAATGCTGCGCAAGCACCTGTCCGACATTAGCTCCTACGTGCCTGATGCCGAGACCAAAGAGCGCACGACCGAGACCGCGCCGCTTGGACTCCTCCACCTGAGCCATGACCTTGCGGGCTACGACTTCGCCGACCACGATGTCATTGCCGGCTTTGTTGATGCGACCGGTTGAGACGGATGCGAGCGTGTCCTCGTCGAGCTTGTCGTAGAAGTCAGCGACATCGGTCAGTATGCCTTGTTCGACCATGCGCTTCACAAGCTCGGTCCCCAAGCCGTCGATGTCCATGGCGGGGCGGCTCCCCCAGTGTATGAGACGCTCCACCGCCTGCGCGGGACACTCGAGCGAGATGCAACGGTAGGCGACTTCGCCATCCTCACGCACCACGGGGCTGCCACAAGCCGGACACAGCTCGGGCATGTCGTACTCGGGACGCATCGCGTGCTCTTGTGCCTGCTCGCCCTCAAGCACCGGTCCCACGACCTCGGGGATGACATCTCCCGCCTTGTGGACGACAATCGTATCGCCCACGCGGACGTCCTTGCGACGAATCTCGTCGATGTTGTGTAAAGTGGCACGCGCGATGGTGGATCCCGCGACACTCACGGGATCGAACTCGGCGACGGGCGTGAGCACGCCTGTGCGACCCACCTGAATGCGAATCTCACGCAGCACGGTGCGCTTCTCTTCGGGCGGGAACTTGAAGGCGATGGCCCAACGTGGGGCACGCGCCGTGAAGCCGAGCGCCTGCTGCTGCGCAAACGAGTCAAGCTTGACCACCACGCCGTCGATATCGTAGTCGAGCTCGTCACGCAGGGAAAGCGCATGCTCACAGAAGGCATGCACCTCAGCAGCACTCGTGCAGCGCGCGACGTTTTCGTTAACTGCGAAGCCGCAGTCGGAGAGCCATTCAAGGAACTCATGCTGGCTACTCACGGCAAGCGATCCCTCGTCCGCCACGGCATATATGAAGGTAGCAAGGTCGCGCGAGGCCGTGACCTTCGAGTCCTTCTGACGCAGCGATCCCGCAGCAGCGTTGCGCGGGTTTGCGAAGGGAGCGCGTCCTGCCGAGTCGTTGTCCTCATTGAGACGCACGAAACTGTGGCGCGGCATGTAGACCTCACCGCGCACCTCCACGGACTGCCCGAAGCCACCACCCGCGATGCGCGCCATGCCCGCTGGCGCCAGGGTACGCGGTACGTCGGCGATGGTGAGCACATTGGCTGTCACCAGCTCGCCCGTCGTGCCGTCGCCGCGTGTGGCTGCACGGACGAGCTGGCCGTCCACGTAGGTGAGCGCCACACCGAGACCATCAATCTTGAGCTCGCAGGTATAGGCAAGAGGCTCGGCCGCTGCAGGACCACCAAGCTGGGCCAGCGTCTCTTCCGTGCGCTCGAGCCACTCGTCGAGTTCGGCCAGGTCCATCGCGTCGTCCATAGAATACATGCGTCGCGCGTGTCGAACAGCCTCGAACTGCTCGCCTACGTAGCCGCCGATGCGCTGCGTATAACTCGCGGGACTGCGCAACTCGGGATGCTCCTCTTCCAAGTGTATGAGCTCCTGGAGTAGCCGGTCGAATTCGACGTCGGTCATCTCGGGGGCGTCGAGCGCATAGTACTGGTATGCCGCATGCGAGAGCTTCGCATTGAGTTCGGCAGCGCGCTCGGCAGGCGTCGGGACACTCTCGACTGGAGTCGCGTCATCCCCCACCGGTACGTCTTCTCCGAATAGCGAGGTCTGCAGGGGCCAATCGTTGTTGGTCGTTGCCATGGGCACACCTTTCAATCGCGGTTTCGGCCTACGATTGTACACCGAACTAGGTCGGCCGCTGGAAAACGAGCGCAGGCGGCAACGTCGTCCCCACGCTCAGTCCCAACAGGCCCCGTTGCGCCGCCCCCCGCGCCGCCCCACCGCACGCCCCTCCGTCGCGCCACCCCGTCGCGCCGCCCCACCGCACACCCTTTCCGTCGCGACCGGTCCAAATCGAGTGCGTGGTTTCCGTCATCCTCAAGGCCCCGAGTGCGTGATTCGACGGTCCAATCACGCACTCGGG
>ONMP01000246.1 GCA_900318935.1 uncultured Actinomycetes bacterium | reverse complement strand
CAAGGGCGCGTCACCTCTCAAGCGGCTGATTGGCGCTTTAAGTTCGGCGAGAGCACTATTTCGACGCTTTCTCCACAATCCGCGAAACGCATCATCAGCTGCTACTTCTTCTTTGCCATTGCTCCGATGTTTGCCACACCCGAGAACGCGCTCTCGAAGCGGTTCAGCCGGCGAAGGCGGTTCTCGCGCACGTCCTTGTCTTCGTCCATGACCAGAACGTCCGCAAAGAAGCGATCGATCGGCTCGCGCAGTCGTGCGAGTGCAGCCAGAGCGTCGTCAAGCTCTCCCGCGACGATTGCTTCCTGCACCGCAGCGGAGCCCTCGTTGACGGCATCGAGAAGATCACGCTCTGCACCACCGAGCATCGTCTCGTCCACGCTGATTCCGAGCGAGGCATCAGCGAGGTGGCTCGCGCGGGCATAGGCGGTCGCAAGGTCGTCGAACACCTCGCGCTGGTTTCGACGGGCTCGCTCCAGCGCCGCGACACGATTGAGGAATGCGGCAGGATCGCAGATACCGGTATCCGCCACAGCCTTGATGGTGTCAGCGTCTGCCCCCTCTTCGCGCGCGATGGCGCTCAAACGACCGATGAAGTACGCGGCAACCTTCTCCAGCGTCTGCTCATGGTCAAACTCCAAGCCTTGCGCAGCATATGCCTCAAGCGACTCAGCAATCAGGGCTGGCAGCGAAGTTGCGGGGATTGTGCGCAGCATGTTGATGACGCCGATTGCGCTACGACGCACCGCAAAGGGATCTGCCGAACCGGTAGGAGGCTCTTCGATGGCAAACATGCCACAGATGGTGTCAAGCTTGTCCGCCACAGCAACAGCCTTGCCAACTGTCGTGGTGGGCAGAACGTCACCCGCGAAGCGAGGACGATAGTGCTCGGAGATGGCTTGCGCCACACGCTCACTCTCGCCTTGTGCCTTTGCATAGTAGCCGCCCATCACGCCCTGCTGGCTGGTGAACTCAACTACGGCCTGGCTCACGAGGTCAGCCTTGGCCAGGTGCGCCGCACGAGCGGCGTCGACGACCACGTCCTCACCCTCACCAGTCTGCTCAGCGACAAGTGCGGCAATGCGCTCCATACGCTCGGACTTCTGCAGCACCGTACCGAGCTTCTTTTGGAAGACGACGTTGCCCAGGCGCTCCCTGAACGCATCGAGACCGACCTTGAGGTCCTCGTCGTAGAAGAACTTCGCGTCATCGAGGCGTGGACGCACGACGCGCTCGTTGCCTGCCCGAACGGTGTCATTGACCCGCGGGTCGGCGTTGCTCACGATTACGAACTCACGTGTGAGCGCGCCATCTGCCGCATAGATCGGGAAGTAGCGCTGATGCGTGAGCATGGCCTCGACGATGATCTCCTGCGGCACGGCGAGGAATTCCTCGTCGAACTTGCCCACCACGATTGTGGGCCACTCACAAAGGTTCACAACCTCGTCGAAGACGGCCTTGGGCGCGTCTACGCGGGCACCGCCACGCTCCGCCTCAAGTTCTGCGATGCCCTCGCGAATGACCTCTGCTCGCTCGCGCTCGCCCAGTACGAATGCATCGCGCAACACCTGCACATACGCATCGGGTGTCGCGACTTCATGCTCGCCAGGTCCGAGCACGCGATGACCGCGTGTCGTACGCCCGCTCGTCACGTCGGCATACGTTACGGGTACGACCTCATCGCCGAGTAGGGCACAGATCCAGCGGATGGGACGAACGAAAGTCTGGTGCTCGCTCCCCCATCGCTGGCTGCGATAGTTGGGCCACTGGATACCGGCGATGGTACGCTCGCAGAGCTCGGAGAGCAGCTTCGTGGCAGGAACCGAGGGGACAAAGCGCTCGGCAAACACATACTCATTGCCGTCCTTCTCCATGCGGCGAACGAGGGCCTCGGGCGTCGTGCTCATCTTGCGCGCGAAACCTTGAGCTGCACGGGTGGGATTACCCTCGGCGTCGAAGGCAATCTGGGCCTTGGGCCCGCGCATCACCTCACGAATCTCCTCGGTAGCCGTCGCACAATCGTCAACCATAACGGCTAGACGGCGCGGTGTCGAGAGCGTCCGGACCTCGCCATGCGCAAGCCCTGCGTCATCAAGACCCTTTGCCACGAGCTTCTCGAGCTGGGTCTGGGCATTCATCAGCGGTCGGGACGGCATCTCCTCGGTACCAATCTCGAGCAGGAAGTCAAGCCTATCGGCCATCTATGCCACCTCCCCCTTCTTTGCGTCATCACGCGTGGCGACCAGCTCCAGATATGCCTCACAGCAAGCCTTGGCGACGTCACGCACGCGCAGGATGTAGTTTGCGCGCTCGGTTGCAGAGATGGCACCACGCGCGTCGAGGATGTTGAACGCGTGGCTGCATTTCATCACGCAGTCGTAGGCAGGCAGGGGCAGCTTCGCCTCGAGGCAGCTGTGGCACTCCGCCTCGTACTCATCGAACTTACGCCGCATGAGATCGATGTCGGCAACCTCGAAGTTGTAGCAGCTAAACTCGTACTCGTTCTCGTGGAAGACGTCGCCATAGGTCATGGGGCTACCATCAGGCAGGTAGGACCACACGAGGTCGTAGACCGAGTCCACGCCCTGGATGTACATGGCGATGCGCTCAAGACCATAGGTGATCTCGACTGGCACCGGGTCGACCTCAATGCCACCGACCTGTTGGAAATAGGTGTACTGCGTGACCTCCATGCCGTCGAGCCACACCTCCCAGCCAAGGCCCCAGGCACCGAGCGTCGGGCTCTCCCAGTCATCCTCGACGAAGCGCACGTCGTGCTCAGCCGGATCGAGGCCGATGGCCTTGAGCGAATCCAGGTACAGCTCCTGACTGTCAGCCGGACACGGCTTGACGATTACCTGGAACTGGTAATAGTGCTGCATGCGGTTGGGATTCTCCCCATAGCGCCCGTCGGCCGGCCTACGGCACGGCTGTGGGTAGCAAGTACGCCATGCGGCGGGACCCAAGCTGCGCAGCGTCGTGGCGGTGTGGAACGTTCCTGCGCCCACCTCCGAGTCATAGGGCTGCATGACGGTGCACCCTTGCTCCGCCCAATACTGCGTGAGCTTGAGAATCATGTCTTGAAAGGTCAGGTCTGCCATGCCTCGAAAACTCCTCCTTATAATCGTGTCGTACGCACGTGACAACTATCCCCGAAGGGAGGAATCGTCACGCACCGCTTTAAACCGTAGTTAACCGTTGATCAGAACGAGCGAAAGTCCTCAGGGGGCCAGAACGTACACACCGCGCGTGCAGTGACCTCCGAAACGGATACCGATCCGAAGTAGCGCGAGTCACGCGAATTGGTCCGGTTGTCGCCCATGACCCACACGCATCCGTCTGGCACTGTATAGGGATAGCTTATGGGACCCACAGAATCAAGCTGCTCAGCCAGAGGCCACGACTCCTTGCCCCCCACATACGGTTCGTCCAAGGGCTTGCCGTCAACCTCCACATGACCGTCCACCAAGTCGACTGTCTGCCCACCGACGGCGATTACGCGCTTGATGAGCGTATTGCCATCCCCGACGGGGCTGTTGAACATAACGACCTCGCCCTGCTCGGGCGAACGGAAGCGATAGCTGAGCTTTTCTCCCCAGAGGCGGTCATCAAGCTGAATGGTCTCGAGCATCGAGCCGGTGGGAACGACGTAGGCCTCCCCCACAAACACCCGTATCGCAAGTGCAAGTGCCACTGCTCCGGCAATCCATACCAGCCAACCCAGCAAATTCCGGGCAAACGATGGCTCCTGTTCAACCATCTCCACTTCGTCTTCCATCTCAATCGCCCTCCCCCTGCTCCTTGGCATGCTTCACAAGCGCCAGCTCGTCTTCGGTCAGTTCGACCGTCTCCAAGAGATCCGGCCTCCATCGCGCCGTTCGTTCCACGGCACTGCGCCTGCGCCATGCGGCT
>ONMP01000351.1 GCA_900318935.1 uncultured Actinomycetes bacterium | reverse complement strand
TGATGCGCGCGAGCAGCTCCACGCAGGTGTCGATCGACTACGCAGACGAAGCCGATGCCGTGCGCAAGATGCGCGTTGCGTCCGCTCTCTCACCCATCCTCGCTGCCATTGCCGACAACACGCAGGTCTTCGAGTTCGAGGAGAACCACATCCCCATCCGCCGGCTGCAGCTCTGGCGCGAGGTGGACAACCTGCGGTGCGGTACCATTCCCAGCATCTTTGAGGACGGATTCGGCTTTGGCACGTATGCGGACTGGCTGCTGCGCACGCCTCCCATCTTTGTCACGCGCCCTGCGGCAGACGACCCGGAAGGCGAGCGGCTGCGTCCGTTCTTTGACACGGCTGCCTCAGAGGTATATGCCGATGCGCCGATGTCCCGCGACGATGTCGAGCATGTCACCTCGATGTTCTGGCCTGACGTGCGCCTGAAGCTCTTTGTGGAGATTCGGCCCGCCGACAGCCTGCCCGAGAAGTGTATCTTGGGCTACACGGCTCTCATCAAGGGGCTCTTCTACTCAGACGAGTCGCTCGGTGCCATCGAGGAGGCTCTAGGCGTTAGCCCAGAAGCCGCTTCCACGCGAAGCGCTTGGCCCCTCTCTAAGGGGTGCGTAGACGAGGGTATTGCGCAGATTCAAACGCATGGTCTGGGCGGTCTTGTATATGGCAAAGAGCTGAGGGACTGGGAGGCACTGCTCTTCTCGCTGGCTCGCACCGCTCTGCCCGCCGGGGAGCAACAGTATCTTGATGCACTTGAGGACTTTGCCCAGGAGAAGCCTTGGTGGTGGGTTGAGCCCAGGCCTTCCTAGGTGTGGCCTGGCCTCGATGATCCCTTGTTTCTAATACGAAATAGTTACATGATAACCATGACTTGCTTTTAACACTTTCTTATAAGAAAGGCTTTGATGGACAACAGCTTCATCTCAACCTAGTTGCCGCAAGTCTCACGGAAGGTCACGGAAAACGGTGGATAGCCCAAGGCCCCAACTGCGATGAACTGCACCGGCCCTCGGCTGTAAGCTTCGCTTGCATGACTACCTGCAATAGTGTTGCACTTCGAAATTCAACTGACTCAGCTGCCTTCTGTTGTCGTGAACTTCACGGAACGTCACGGAAAACAGGTGGGCTTTACGAGTCCTCTACCTGCGAAAACACGGATTTGACTCACGGAATCTGCGTCTTTCGCTCACGGAATCTCACGGAAAACTTGGGTCTACGTGAGCTCCCAAACCCTGCGTCCGTCAGCCCAGACGGACTGAATCTTCCCCTCTCGTCTCATCTTCTTGAGGAGGTAGTCAACTCGATTTGTCTTCTGCTCGTGCGTAAGCGACACGGAGAGGAGCGGGAATACTGCTGCGTCCACGTCGTGGCGGGTCAATGGCCCGCTGGAGTGGAGCAGGTCATTGATGACGCCCATGCAGTACTCGTCGCTATGGCTGCGGAGCTCGAGGTATGGCACCTTTGTGCCCGTTGACTCTGCTACTGATGCCGCGACTCGTAGTTGGCCCTTCCGTCCCTCTACGAGCCCCTTGCGCCTGAGCCTGCGGAGCATGTCATCGGCTATGGGGCGACCCTTCTGGATCCGGTCGAGTGCCATGATTTCATCGAAGGGTAGGTCAGAGCGCTGCATGAGCACTGCCGTGTAAGCCTCGTCGACGACGCTGCCCCAGATGGTGAGCCTTACCTCGCCAGGATTTGAGAGGTCGTATTCAGGGAGCGGCAAGTAGCGGCTTGCCTGGGAGCGGTTCATGCGCTCTATGCCGTAGCCCAGGTGGTCGATCATGTTGAGCTCGGTCATGGCGGTGACGAGCGTGGTGTTGCGGTAGCGGTGTGGCATGTGCGCCTCGATGGCGTACTCGTCAGGCGTCCCCTCGAAGAACCAGAGCATCTGTGCAGTTCCCGTGAAATGGATGGCTAGCGATACCTAGGGATACTTCAATGCCGTTGTCCTCCGGGGGCATGTTTTAATGGCTTACAACTGACATATCTTCAACCAGTAGATACTGGCTCATGTTCCCGGTCGATCAAGGAAGGGGGAACATGCGACGGGTACACTCACTCCGCTTCCAGGAACGCCCCCGTCTGGCGGTCCCAGAGGCTCTCGTAGGTGCCGCCCGCGCGGGAGAGCTCGGCGTGGGTGCCGTCCTCCACGATCTGGCCCTCCTCCAGCACCACGATGCGGTCGAGGGCCGCGACGGTGGAGAGGCGGTGGGCCACCACGAT
>ONMP01000174.1 GCA_900318935.1 uncultured Actinomycetes bacterium | reverse complement strand
CTCCGCACCCTTGGCGGCGGTCACCAAGTGAAACACAGCGTCATAACCGTCGCGCAGCTCGGCCTCGTTGAATCCCAGTTGCTCCAAGACACTCGCGAACTCGCCGTCGCTCATGTAGACCTTGTTGTCCATCTCGCCTCGATCGCACACGATGAGGATCTTTTTGTCGCCCATGGTGCGTGCCGCCCGTTCAAAGATCTCCTCTTTCTGGCGCTGGAGCGTCATCTGAAAGAGCTGGTAGTCGCTGTTGGTCCCACAGGTCCAAGGAGCGACGCCGCCCGAGATGAGCGAGGTTGCGGTCTCGGGGACGATGAGGACGGTGTAGCCGAGGTGCGAGAGGTCGCGCTGGATGCGGCTGAGCGCGGTCGTCTTGCCGCCGCATGGCCCGCCGGTGATAACAATCTTTGAGATGGACATGATGCTCCGAGCTTCGAGAAGAATAGACGCAACCATTGTAGCAAAGGCTAGCTGACCTTTCACCGATAACGTATTCGTGCCGTATGCCAAGTCCCGTATACTAATTCCAAGTTTGTTTTTCAATCGAGAGGAGTGGTTACGATGGGCTTTCCGAAGGGCTTCCTGTGGGGCGGTGCGACGGCGGCGAACCAGTACGAGGGTGCATGGGATGTAGATGGCAAAGGTGCGAGCATCGATGACCACCTGCGTGGCGGCGACGGCGTCCACGGCATTCCCCGCCAGATCGATGAGGTTCTCGATCCTGACGCGCTGTATCCCAGCCATGAGGCCACCGATTTCTATCATCACTACGAGGAGGACATCGCCCTCTTCGCCGAGATGGGCTGGAACGTGTTCCGCATGTCCATCAACTGGTCCCGTATCTTTGCGAAGGGCGACGGCGCTCCGCTCGAGGCCGGCCTTGAGTTCTACGACAAGGTGTTTGACTGCTGCCTCGCTCATGGCATCCAGCCGCTCGTGACGCTCTCGCACTACGAGCTCCCGTACTCGCTGATCGAGCGCTTCAACGGCTGGGCGAGCCGCGAGCTCATCGACATCTTCTTCAACTATGCAAAGACCGTGATCGACCGCTATCACGACAAGGTCAAGTACTGGCTCACCTTCAACGAGAACAACCTCGGTTGGTCCGACATGGGTACCATGCTTTCCACCAGCATGCTCAAGGGCTTCACGGGCACCAACGACGAAATCAAGACGCAGCCGCAGGACCGCGTCAACGCGCTGCACTACCAGTTCGTGGCCGCCGCGATGACCATCAAGTACGCGCACGACAACTATCCTGACCTCAAGATGGGCAACATGGACTGCTTCATCCTGAGCTATCCCGCGACCTGCGATCCGGCGGACGTCCTGCTCAACCAGCAGAACATGCGCAAGTCCAACTGGTATGCCTCCGACGTCCAGGCTCGTGGTAAGTATCCGCGCTACGCCAAGGCCCTGTGGGAGGAGTGGGGCGCCGTGCCCGACATCCAGCCGGGTGACGAGGAGATTCTTTACGAGGGCAAGATTGACTTCTACAGCTTCTCCTACTACATGTCCAACACCGTCACCACGCATGAGGGTGCCGAGCAGACCGCCGGCAACATGAGCTTCGGCGGAAAGAACCCCTACCTCAAGGCAAGCGACTGGGGTTGGCAGATCGACTCCACCGGCCTGCGCATCGCCCTCAACGAGATCTACGACCGCTATGAGATTCCTCTGATGGTCGTGGAGAACGGCTTCGGCGCGCTCGACGAGGTCGTCATCGAGGACGGCGTGGAGCGCATCCACGACCCGTATCGCATCGACTACCTGCGCGCACACGTGGCCGACATGGGCAAGGCCATCGACGACGGCGTTGACCTCATCGGCTACACCTGGTGGGGCCCCATCGACGTGGTCTCCGCCGGCACTGGCGAGATGCGCAAGCGCTACGGCTTCATCTATGTCGACAAGCACGATGACGGCACGGGCGACCTGCACCGTGCTCGCAAGGACTCATTCTATTATTACCAGAAGGTCATCAAGTCCAATGGCGAGGACCTTGACTAGCAAGGAACGCTAAGTGCCCACGGGGGCATTCGGGGTCGTCTCCGAATGCCCCCGTGTGTTTTGGCACGATGCCGCATGTCATCGAAACAAAGGAGAAGGCCATGCAGTACGAGATAAAGGGCGGGAGTTTTCCCGTCGTCATCTGCCAGCTCGCGTCGGGTGAAAGGATGATAACCGAGAGTGGGTCCATGACTTGGATGTCTCCAAACATGAAGATGGAGACAAAGGGCGGTGGTGCGCGCAAGATGTTTTCCAAGGCGCTCTCGGGCGAGAGCTTGTTCCAAAACATCTACACCGCGCAAGGCGGCCCCGGCATGATTGCCTTTGGCTCGAGCTTCCCTGGCAAGATTATGCCCGTCCAGATTAGCCCAGGTCAGGAGTGGATTCTGCAGAAGCACTCGTTCTTGGCATCCGAGGAGGGCGTCAAGTTGGAGACGTTCTTCAACAGGAAGGCGGGCGCGGGCTTCTTTGGTGGGGAAGGCTTCATCATGCAGAAGCTTTCCGGCTCAGGTATAGCTTTTGCCGAGATCGACGGCGAACTCATGGAGTATCGGCTCGAGCGCGGCCAGCAGCTTGTCGTCGATACCGGCTACGTGGCGGGCTTTGAGCAGACCGTCTCCATCGACATCCAGCAGGTAGCTGGCATGAAGAACAAGCTCCTCGGCGGTGAGGGATTCTTTAACACCGTGCTCACCGGTCCCGGTCGCATCTGGTTGCAGACCATGCCGATCTCTGGCATCGCCAGCGCCATCTCCGCGTTCATCCCCTCTGGCAGCTAGTGTCCAAAAGGTGCCCAAAGAGGGTTCCCCTTTGGGCCCCCTCTTTGGGCACCAGTATCCGACCTACCACGTCGTAATCGGTAGCCCATACTTGTCCGTGGATTTGCCCCGAATGATCTGGATTATGTCCCACAGCCAGCCAATGCCAAAGAGGCCCCACGTGAAAAAGTAGAGTATGCCCTTGCCAATCTTTCCCGTGTAGAAGCAGTGCACGCCAATGCATCCGAAGAAGAGACAGAGCAGAAGTGCGGCTGTCCTAGACTTGCCAGAATTGCCGGAATAAGTGGTGCCAACGCTCATGGAAGGCCCCCGATTCTGTTCGGCGAGTCCGAGCGAAGGTATGAGGACGTACTCGACGTACTCCTGAGATTCCTTGTAGCTCCACCCAGTCGCTTCCATGACCCGATTTACGGCATACACCCTATTTCCATGCTGCAGCTCGGCGACGATTGCTCGATACTTCGCCTCGCTAATTGGCACATTTCTGAGCCAGCGTTCGGTACTCTGCAGTCCTGGCGGCGCTTTATGGACGGCGCCGCCCTCAATCGCGCGCTGCATATCGCGAGCGCGTTGGTTGCGCGCGTCGATGTCGAGGACGCGATTCACGTATTCGAGCGCCTTTGCCTTGTCGCCCCTGTCAAAGAATTCTTGCGCCCTGTCCATGAGGTTGTCGGTGGTGGCGACCCCGTCTACGGTTACTGGCCCGGAAACCGTGACTATGAGTTTTCGTGCCTCTTCGATGTCATACTTCGTGCCGCAATACTGGCAAACGTACGCTCCGTCCACCTTCATCACGTCGTTGCCGCCGCACATCTCGCAGACCATTGCCTTCATTTGTGCTCCCATCGACAAGTGTCGCAACAGCTCCATGTAGTCGATTGTAGACAATATGACACATAAAGTCTTTGATTGTTTCAAGTTGTGGACACACGTGACAACGGGGACGCCACTTTTCGAAGCCTCGTTTGGCAGTTTGGTCTATTGCTCGAGGGATGAACGCCCGCTTTGTCCTTCTGCATACTGTTGATATGTGTACTATTTCTGGTAAAATATAAACAGATGGGAAGGAGGGCAAGATGTTCAGCAAGAACCTCAAGTACTACAGGCTTAGGGCGGGCTTGACCAAGAAAGCGCTCGCGGAAGCGAGCGGGCTGACTCCCATGGCCATAACGCACTACGAGGCAGGGGAGCGCAAGCCAGGCATGGACTCACTTATGTCGCTAACAAGCGCGCTTGGCGTGGAACTCGCAGACCTGTTGCGTCGCCGCAACGTCTCGCTCTCCTTCGAGCATGGCGACTTTCGCAAGAGCTCTAGCATGGGCCAAGCCGCTCAGGAACTTGTTTACGAGTCTGTTGAGGAGTATTTCGGGCGATTCTACGACGCTCTCGAGTGCTTAGGCGGAGATGTGCTGCCGGAGGCACCTGTGTGCGGGAGCCTGCCGGTAACCTGCGATGCCGAGGCCGATGCGGCTGCCATGAGGCGTCACTTGGGGATAGAATCGGTGGGACCCGTTCCGGACTTGGTAGGGGTCCTCGAAAACCGAGGCATCCTGTTCATGGCCCTTGAAGGCGTCGACGAGCGATTCGGCGGGATAAACGGCTTTGCGGGCGAGCGGCCCTACGTTGTCGTCAATGCGTCGATGAATCCGGAGCGAAACCGCTCCACCATCGTTCACGAGCTCGCACACCTCGTCTTTGATTGGGGCGAAATCGAAGGGAGGGCTCAGGAGGACCATGCCACGGCCGTGAGCGGTGCGTTTCTGCTGCCGGCCGCCGATGCCATCCGAGAGCTTGGTCTTCGCAGGCGCGCAGTTACTCGTGACATGGAGATGGTGGCGCGCGAATATGGCGTGTCCATGATGCTCTTGGCGAAACGGGCCAACCTGACTCGCATCATCTCGGACTCAGCATACAGGTCCTTCTGCGTTGCTGCGTCGAAGAGGGGATGGCGCAAGGAGGAGCCGAGCAGGATAGAACCAGAGAAGTCCGAGTTGTTTGAGCAGCTCGTGTACCGCGCCGTCTGCGAGGACGACATGAGCATCCAGCGTGGTGCTGAGCTGCTGGGACGCAGCTTTGAAGAGGTCGCCTACGCGTGCGAGCTCTGCGGGGTGTAGCACATGGCGGAGTTCATCAGTTCGGATACGAACGTGTGGATCGATTTCCACGTAATCGGTGCGGTGCATCTGCCGTTTAGGCTTCCGTGTACGTACTTGATGTGGGATGAGGCTATCGACGATGAGGTGATATCGTGCTTATGACTGGGGACAGGCGATTGTGCCGCGCGGCTACCGGTGAGGGCGTGGAAGTCATGGGTACTATTGGCGTGCTGGACCGATTACTCGACGGGGGAATCGTTGGCGAGCGCGAGTACCGGACGTATATTGGCGCATTGCTCACGGCCAACGGTGGCATTGTGCGTCTGCCCGAGAACGAGCTACGCAAGCGGCTCGGGGGTGGAAGCTGCGCTCTGTCAGGGCCATAGAACAATCGCGTTTGCGCCTATGGCACTTATGATCCCACGGGTAATCGGGAGTAGGGGAGAAGGCCATGGACTCCAACAGGATAAGGAAACTCGCCACGGGCGTGCGTGGGCGATGTGGACGTAAACATGGTGCATTGGGGACAGCCTACGATCTTTCCCTTCCTAGTCAAGCATAGTTAGCCCGAGGCATTGGGCAACAATGCGCTGCTCTAGAGGCTGCGTTGCACGAGAGACGTATCTGCATGCGGGCGTCCGACCATGTGCTACCATGTTGTTAACTACGGTGAAGTTAACGAGTGGAGACGTGGCATGAATAGTCCGGAGGACATTCGCGAGCGCATCAAACAACTACCCCAAGGCAATCTCACGCGCAAGACCATCAAAGGACATGCCTATACGTACCTACAATGGCGCGAGGACGGCAAGGTGCGCTCGCGCGTGGTTCGCGAAGAGGAGCTGCCCACGGTCAGGCGACTCATTGCCGAAAGGAATCGCTTGGAGAGGAGGCTTGACGCAATGCGAGGAGTGGGTGGGGAAGGGGAACTCTTCAACTTGGACGTCTACACAGGCGAAGAGCTGTACCTCATGTGCGCGAGTGTGTCATCGTGGAAGGAGAGGCGCATCTGCGACGATGTGCGAGCGTATCTGCAAAGTAGTGAGCCGAGGGTCTGCGTCATGTACGGGCTGCGGCGAACCGGCAAGTCTACGGCCATGCTGCAGGCAATCGCGAAGATGGATGAGGAGGACCGTGGCGACGCTGCGTTTATCGAGGTGAAAGTGCGCGACACGCTAGATGCGCTTCTCAAAGACATGAAGGTTCTCTCACGTCTGGGCTACCGTTACGTCTTTGTGGACGAGGTCACCCTTCTGGAGGACTTCTCCGAGGGCGCTGCGCCACTTGCAGACGTCTACGCGCGACTTGGAATGAGAGTCGTCCTTTCGGGCACGGACTCTCTTTCCTTCTGGTTCGCCGAGGGTACCTCGCTCTACGACCGCACGTTGACAATACACACTACATGGATTCCCTACCGCGAGCATGCGCGGGTCCTTGGCACCACGAGCATCGATGAGTACATACGCTACGGAGGTACCATGCACAGGGGAGGGAGGCT
>ONMP01000054.1 GCA_900318935.1 uncultured Actinomycetes bacterium | reverse complement strand
CAGGAAGGCTTTGAGGCGGGCCTGCGCGTGTAGCGCCCGTCCTCGTCGGTCACGGGAAGGCCAGCGCCGAATCCGTAGAGCGCCGTGTAGACGTCCTGCTCGAGCACCGTGCGCGTGCATCCGGCCATGTTCTTGCCGTAGGTAAAGCGAAGACCCTTCCAGCTGCCTAGCTGCTCCTTGAAGCGTACGGACCGCGATGACACGCGCCCGCCGGCAACCGTTATCACGGGCTCGACCTCGCCGCCCCAGACCTCGGCGACCCTCCGCAGCGCCCAGAGCGCGTTCACGTGGTAGAGCACGCAGCCAGCAGTGCCGGCCACGTCGCATGACGCGACCGACCAGCGCGTAGGGGCCAGCACGACAAGGACCCTAGCGTTCCGGCCGAGCGTGGATCCTGGGAGGGCGACGAGGAGATGATCAAGAGACTTCTGAACCCTGGGCGGTAGCCCCCCGCAACAAAAAAGGCGGATTGTATGCGTGATTTTATTCCGAAGAAATCGATGTCCGCGGCGCCGCTACCTGCCACTATTCGGATGGCGGCGCCACGGGCTAAACTTCGGGATAATCAAGTTTCTCCCGAATTCGGGAGAAAGTTGAAGCTGTGCGTCTCGTACTCGTAGGTGATGCTGCCGGTCTTGTAGCCCACGTTGCGGGTGTAGTCCCCGAGCCCCGTCACGGAGATCTTCGGGATGAGGATCCAGCTGTGCGTGCAAGAGACGCCATCAGCGCCAGCAGGACCGGTCGCACCCTGCGGCCCCGTGTCACCGGTGTCTCCCTTCGGCCCTTGGGCTCCAGTCGCACCAGTATCGCCTTTCTCGCCCTTGGGACCCTGGGGACCAGTAGCGCCCGTGGCCCCGGTCTCTCCTTGGATGCCCTGCGGTCCTTGAGCGCTAGTTTCCCCGGTGTCGCCCTTCGGACCCTGCGGGCCAACCTCGCCCTGGATTCCCTGAGGTCCCTGCTCTCCGGTGTCGCCCTTGGGACCCTGCGGCCCGACGTCACCCGTGTCTCCCTTGGCGCCCTTGGCAACGTCGGCGGTCGTGGTGCCGTTCTTGTCGGTGATGGTGATGGTGCAGCCGCCCTCGGTCTGGGTCACGGTGGCCGTCGGGCTGAACCCGTCCGTGCCGTCGGCACCGTCGAAGTCGCCGCGCTCAGCCGCCGCCGTCAGGCTCTCCCGCGCCGTGTCGGCCAGCGCGGCCGCGGCGTTCGCGGCCGTGGCCGCATCGGTCGTGACCTCGGTCGCATGCTCGTAAGCGTTGATGGCGTCCAAGAACAGCGTGAAGCCGTCCTGATGTTCCTCTCCGCCGATGACAACTGGCTCCACGCGTATGGTGAACACACGAGAGCTGATGTAGGTGTCGTCCCCGCGCGAGACCATGACCTGCGCCTGCACGGCGCCTTCGGCCCCCTGCATCGCCGCTGGGTAGTAGACCTCGAACGTACCACCAGCAGCATTGACGGCCGAGAAGGGCTCGGTACTGCGCTCGCCGGTCGCCTTGTGCTTCCACACGAAGTAGACCGTTGCGCCGGTGAGGTCGGCGGCAGCACCGTTCTGCCTGACAGCAAGCGAGATCCCGCGCCCGCCAGCGTCGGCAGGGGAAGCCACCAGCACGTCGCCGAACCGCTCGTCGCAGGCGTCCCAAACCAGCTTATGAAGTCCGTATCCGTCGAGCACGAAGCGCCTCCCGCATTTCTATTGCAGGATGATGCTAAGGCCCCGTCACAAGCTATGGCCGGGTGACCGTTTCATATATAGACGACAGCAGCGAGCGCAGGCCCTCGCCGAACTCGCCGGGGCCGAGGTCGCGCCCTCGCTCGTACCACAGGGTCGCGGCCGCCAATATGCCCGAGGCCGCGAACTCGAACAGGTAGGGGTCGAACGCCCCGCCGCCCAGGCCCAGCCCGCGCTCCGCAACCGGCCTCAGCGCGTCCTTGAGCTTCCGGGAGAAGCCGGGGTCGCCCGCGTCTCCCAAAAGGAGCGACAGCCGCTCGCCGTGGGCGACGTACACGCGCTGCACGATGCCCGCCGGGTCGGCTCCGCCGGTGGCGAAGGCGCGCTCGGCCTCCGCGCCGAAAGCCGCCGCGAGCTCGTCCTCGATGGCCACCATCGCAGATGGGGCGTCGTCGAAGTACTCGTAGAAGGTGGAGCGGTGCACGCCCGCGGCCTCCACGACCGCACTCACCGTCACCGCCCGCGCGGGGTCGGCCGCGTAGACCTCCCAGCATGCGTCCATGATGCGCCGTCTCGTCGCCGCCCTGCGCTCGGGGTCCTTGTTCGCCATGCAGTCCTCCCATCGTCCGACACTCGCGCCAGGATTGGCTGTTGATGCCGCCCGCCGCTGGCCGTAGAGTTATTACCAGACAGTGTATCGGATAATCTTTGCGAGCGAGGTCACGCATGAAGGGGCTCTGGGCGAAGTCGAACATCTGGATCCTCACGGCGGCCGGGATCGCCGTGGCGGCCTACATGGCGCTCGCGTGGGACGCGATGCCCGCCGGGCAGAGGGCGCTAGGGTTCTTCGCCATGGGAATCGTCCTGCACGAGTGGGAGGAGATGCACTTCCCGGGCGGCTTCTACGACCTCATGACCAGGAAGTTCGGAATCGAAGGCTACACCCAGCAACAGGCCGGCCTCTCGCACGGCGCGGTGGTGGTCGCCATCGCGTTCTTCGCCTTCGTGCCGTTCCTGCTGTGGGAGCGGGCGCCCTGGCTCGCGGGCATCCCCGCCATCCTCGGGTTCTTCGAGGCCGTCATCCACGTCGTGGGCATCAGGATCCACAACCTGCCGCGCCCGTACTCGCCCGGCATGGCGACGGCGCTGCTGTGCCTACTGCCGAGCTCGATCGCCATCGTCATGTTCGTCACACCTGGCATCGGGGCTGGCGGATAGGCGCTCGCGGTGGCGTGCTATCTCGCCATCTTCGGCTGCATGGAGGTCATGGTCTGGCGTGCGTTCGGAGTCGACCCGCGCACCATCCCGACCCGCATGCGCAATGTGATTTCGGGCATGCGCGGCTAGAAGTCGAGGTCAGCCAGCTCGTCCAGGTCGTCGATGGCCTCGGTCCCAAACATGCATATTTCATCGGACGATTGGTACCACCCTAAGCCGGCGACCCACGTCCCACTCAAAAGCCGCACGGAGCCTGACCACAACGGGCGAAGTACGCACGCTTAGTGGCCATGAACCTTGTGGCTGGCGTCAGTCAGCATCGGAGACGACGTTGACGTCGGCACCACCGGAGACGTCGGCGACATCCTCCGCGATGGCAGCCGTTATGGCACCTACCGTCGCGCGCCACTGCTCCTCCGGCGTGATGGTCGCCTCGCCATCTCCATCCTGCTTGCCGTAGCTGCCGAACTGAGCATGGTTGGCACCCTCGATGACGCGCTCGACGAAGGTCTCGGGTGCGTAGGCGCGCGCCGACTCGACCTTTTCTCGATTGATGACGCCATCACGCGCACCAAGCACCTGAATCTCCACGGAGCCCTCGTCGAGCTTCTCGTTCGGATACGAGGCGCAAAGCAGTACGCCCCGCACCTCGCTGGCATGGTCTGCGGCAAACCCAGCCGCAGCCACGCCACCCAACGAATGGCCACCCACGTACCAGTCGTCATAGTCGTGCTCACCCACCACACGCGCGGCAGCATCGCCGTCAAGCAAGGCGAAGTTGAGCGGCATCCGCACCAAGCAGGCATCCACGCCCTCGTGCGCCAGCAAATGCAGCAAAGGGGCGTAGGCGCTGGCTTCCACCTTGGCCCCCGGGTAAAAGACCAACGCCGCTGTGGTCGAGGGACCGTCGAAGCGCCAGCCGTACTCAGTCTCCTCCACCGTCACACCGTCATCCGATTCCAGAGCGGCGAGCGCCACATCGTCCGCACGGTAATAGTCCGAGAAGTACGCCACGCCGGCAAGCAGCAGCATCACCAGCACACTAAGGATGACGAACGGCCATTTGCGACGCTTGGTTGTCAAAGTAATCCCCTTCTTCCCATTATGGTGCCGCAACGCTCACGTCCCGCTGCACCTGCTTCACGAGTAGATCGGCAAACGCCTCGACAACCGACCACACGTGTCCGGATTTCCTCCACCCGACCTGCATCTCCACCACAGCCTCGGGCCCCAAGTCGACCACGCACATGTTGCGCATACGCCGCTCGTCCAGCATCGCATTCACGATGCCCAGCTCAACAAAGCAGGCGCCCACGCCTCTCACCGCAAGCTCAACCAACGTCTCGGAGTTCTCGGAGTGAACGGCCACGTTTGCATCGATGCCCGACCGTTCCACGATTCTGCGCGAGAGGTCACCTTCCTCGTCGCGACGGCCCAGTATGAGCAGCGGGCACTCGCTTATCGGCGCGAGACGATGCGTGCGTGATGCTTCCACCACCCGCTCTCGCGCCTCATCACCATACCGCGTCCGCAGTAGCTCCTTCGAGACGAGCAGCACCAACTGTTCGCGCCTGAGCGGCCGAGCCTCGATGCCCGCCATACCCTCGGGGATGGTCGCAATCGCCAAATCGATCCTCCCCGTGCGAAGGTCCTCGACGACCTCGTCATTCTCCCCCTCCCGAATGCGTACATCCACCCCAGGATGACCCCGCCTGAACTCAGCGATGGCCTCAGGCAGGAGCATGTGGCCGCGCGTCGAGCCAATGCCGATTCCCAGAAGGCCGCGCTCGTCACCGGCGATGTCCGCGAATTCCTGCAGAAGGGCCCGATGAGTAGCCTGAAAGCGAAGCGCGTAACCAAGAAACACCTCACCTGCAAAGGTGAGCGTAAGCGGTACCGTTCGATTGACGAGCCGCACCCCAAGCTCACGCTCCACGGTCGCGATATGTGCCGAGAGCGATTGCTGGGTAACGGAGAGTCGCTGGGCAGCACGGGTGAAGCTGCGCTCCTCGGCCAATGCCACGAAGTAGTCCATACTCGAGAAGTTCATGAGCGTCTCCGTTCGCCTCGATGGACGCATTCCCATCATGGGGAAGCAGCCACCGCGTTCCTGACCGCTGGCCCACCGTAGGACCGCGGTCTGGAAACGTAGTCAGTTACAGTCTCTGCTTGTGCCAAGTATCGATATTAACAGTTTGAATAGGTTGTAACAGAGTCGTAATATTTAGTTGGGGAAAGGATGACCCAAACGTAAGGAGGCAATCATGGCAACACGCAAGGGAAGCGCATTCCGCGCCCGCTGGCACGAGTTCTGGGAGGACTTCGCCAAGCCTCGCCGCGATCCCGCCGCTCTGGCTTTCGCGCGTCTTGGCTTGCTGGGGACTCGCTGGTAGCATTGATTGTCCATTCGTTGGGAAGGGAAGTCTCCCCGCGGCAAGTTGTGAAACTTGCCGCGGGGAGCTCTTTCGCTCACGCATCGTTATCGCGAGCCCACTGTGGAAACGCGGCCAGGAAACCGATTAGCGGACGAACAATGATGGCGTGTTCTCCACGAGCGTTTCTATCGTCTCAGACAAGTCAGCGTCAGGATCAAGCTGCTTCATCGTGTTCGTAGTCCAGTCCCAATACTGCTGGGTATACCGAGCCGAAATCTCGGCAGACAGACCCCTCGAACGCGCCTCGCGCTGCTTCGCAGCCTGCGTGGACCGCTTTACCGCCTCGGCAAGGCCGCCGAGCTTCTCCCCTACCTTGTCCCGCAGCCTCTCGGGCACGGTGATGATTTCTGCAAGCTCGTCGCGAGGCGTCTCGAAGAGAATCTCCTCCGAAGCCACGACCGACACGCCAATCTGCTCGAACTGTGCGAGCAGCGCATTGAAGTAGGCGTCGGACTCGAAATCCTGCAGCAGATCGATCACGAAATGCCCATCCTGGCACGTCATGTTGAGCAGAAGCCCGCTTGAGACGTTACCGAGGAGGTGCACCTCACTCACCAGCTCGCTCGGCAGGTCGAACCTGCCTACATAGCTTATGAAGAAGGTGTCCCTGGAGAGGTTCTCCATGCGTCCGAGCAGCTTCTTGCGCATGTTGTAGGAATGGACCTTTCCGATAAGGCCCAACAGGGTGCGCATGTTGTTGAACTGTTTGGCGATGTAATCGTAGTCGGTCTGAGCCTTGAGCAGCGCGCGCCATGACGCCGCAAGCTCAACGTCCTCAAGAGCCTCCTGAGCCTCGCCATAAGGAAGCGAGATGCTCGTGACGCAGTTCTTGTAGGTCACAGGGCAGCCAAGCATCTGGCGCGCATCGGCAGGAAAGTTGCTGATGATGGGCTTATCGCTCTCCGGATGGATGGTCTTGATTCCCCGGCACATCATCATGCTGAGCATAACGATGGGCGTCGCCCCGATCTGCTTGCAGGCAGCCATGAACTCATCCTGCGAGAAGCGCAGTTCATAGCGACGATAGCCCGTCTTGTCGTCTGTCGCAGCGAGATGGAACCCCTCTTTCTCGAGTCCTTCGACCTCGCCGGACCCTTCCACCTCGAACTTCTGTCCAAAGGGCTCCTTCATCTCGTCCGCAGACAGCTCGGCAGCAAGTTCGGCGTGACGCGTCTTCACCTCATCGATGTCATCAGCATTTGCATAGTCGCTGTAGTACGAGAGAAGCGTCTCGAAGAAGGTTCTGGCACCGCGCCCATCCGTCAGTGCGTGGTGGAACGAGAGACGCACGAACTCATCCGTAAAGGTGACGCCCATCAGATGGTAGTTGTTCGTATGCCCGCCCAGAGGCACATAGCCATCCGTGCGAATCGCCTTCAGCGGCTCGTCATTCTTAAACACGTAGAAATCGCCGTCGCGCTCCTCAAACCGCACGCCGAAGTAGGGGTGCCGCGCGATCGCGTCAGCAATGGCAAGGTCAAGAAGGTCCTGATCGAACGGGACCTTTGTCCGAGCCTCATACAACTCGCTGGGCAGACCCTCCGACCAGTACAGATACGTCATTCCCGCAACGACCTTCTCGCCCTGCGAGAGAACCTCGTAGACTTCCTCTTTGCCGTCCATATTCAGAATCTTCCTTCCTCTTGGCTATAACATGGCATAAATACAATATCACATGTATACACTACGCATAGGTTCCAAAAGTGATTGTCGGACGACCTGCCCCCTTGTCACATTGTGGCGAGGGGGCAGGTCGCTTGCGACTGGCAGGAGCCATTAGATTGTGAGGTCAGGCGACTACTTCCGACGCCTCCTTGATGCCGCACCCGACGCGAGCGCCACCACGCCTAGACCGCAGGCGACTAGCGACTGCGCGATGCCGATCGGGTCAGCGGTCTTCGCCAGCGCACTGTTTTGCTTGACCGTCGTGGTCGTTGCGCCCTTGGTTCTTGTCGTGGTCGTCGAAGAGCTTCCGCCTACGGCGAAATTGACGTGTTCAATGGGTGACTCAGCCGTTGCGGTCTCCCCGTCCGTGTAACGGAACTCCGAATGCGCCTGATGGGGCACAGAGGCAACGGTGCGCGAATTCTTCAAATACGGCTGAAGGTTGGCGTTGTCGCGCTGTTTGGCGCGGAAGACAACCTGCATCGTGTCACCTGCGTAGGCGCGCGCAACGAGTACGGCCTGCGGGCCGAGAGCTGTGTCTTTGTCGATGATGCGACCGAGAACGTCGAGGCGGCAAAGCGGCTCGGCTTTGAGGGAATTGTATTCACCTCATACGATGTGCTCATCGCTGAGCTCGAGCAGCTCGGAATACGCTTGGAGACGAGCCGGAACTGAACGCGACGACTCACCTCACCGTTCACACCACCGACGCAACGGATACCCGTAGGCCCATCACCGCGGCACAGACGAATCGCCGCGCGATTGCGACACTAGGAATTGACCCCCTTGACGAGACTCCCGTCTTTTGCTAGTAGAAAGTAAACTATGCGTGGGCAATGCAGGATGGGTTCAGCAGGGCTGGGAGAAATCCTGGCCCTTTTGTTTGGAAGGAGTTCGGATGGGCGAAAAGAACGAGAGGACAACCTTAAATGAGCTGAGGGCGGAAGCTGCCGAGAAGCTGCTTGAACGCAAGCGTATTGGTCTGGAGTGCGCCATCGAAGCCCTCGAAGTTGTCGGCTACACCGTCATGCAGGACGATTCAGGCAGCTTCTGTGTGTCACCCCCAAAGCCATCCTGGAAGGCGGCCACCGCAAGTGGTATAGCCGAATCATACGGAACGGAAGCCGACCTCCTAGAGGGATATCCCGTCCTGCTCACAGTCAAAGAAGCGGCAGGCATCCTCGGAGTAAGCCATCGTACGGTGAGCAGGCTTTGCATGAAGAACGAGCTGCCATCGTTTAAGATAGGCCGTTCGGTTCGTATAAACAAGAACGCGCTGGTTGCTTATTTGTCCTGATGATTTAGGCTGTGGTCAAGTACCCCGCCTGTCCAGCTCTGTCAATCCTCATGTACGAGTAACCGGTATTCGAGCTCGACCACACGGTGCCGTTGCCGCCAACCAGCGACGTGGAACAGGAGTAGAAGCACTGCGAGCCAGTGAGTCCGCTCGAAGGAAGCGCCCATGTTGAGTCGGCGTAGATAGTCGTGAGCTTGTTGCATCCCGAGAACGTGTAGGTCAGGTCCGTCAGCTTCGACGGATCGAACCCCCTGAAGTCAATCTCGGTGAAAGCGCAGGAAGCAAACGTGAATCGCATCGAGCGCACGCCCGAGAGGTTGCCAAGCCCCGAAACGCTCGCGAGGTTCGTGCAGCTGTAGAACAGATAAATCAGGTTCAAATATGAGAACGTGGCCATGTCCGCCGCGAAGGTGACATGCGTGAGGTGCTGGCGGTGCGTCGGACCGGTGACGCCGTCCCAAGGCGTGAAGCCCAGCCCCACGTATTTGCCGATGGCGCAGATCCGCCCAGAAGCCACGAGCTCACGCATGGGGTCTGGCGTGGGCGAAGCCGTGAGCACGCCCTCGCCGTCCGCGTAGTAGTGTGCCCAGAACCAGGTGCGCTGGTCGGCATTCGGGTCTGTAAGCACGCCGCCTGTGCCCAGCTTGCACACGGAAGCACCGCTCGTCGTAGAAGGCACGAACCCGTCGGTGCCGCCCACCAGGCGGTTGCACCCGTTGAACATCAATGAGCCGGACAGTCCCGAGTTGCTGAACGATGTCGCGTAGATCGTCTCTAGTGAAGGGCAGCTCGTGAACATCTGCGCCGCGCTCGTGATGCCGCTCATGTTTTCGAATCCGGAGACCTCGGTCATGCTCTGGAACGCATTGAAGAGGTAGTCCGCCTTCCTCATGCCGACCTGCGGCCAAGAGGAATGGATCACGACCTTCTTCACCTGCAGCTTGATCGAATCATATGGCCGCGCAGAAGCCGACGAGTAGCCAGCCGGATCTATCTCCCAGGCGTTCACGGGCACGCCGCCGGAGTAGCAGTGCCGACCGTCCACGTAGTTGAACTCAAGGGTGCCGAGCGACGTTAGGACCGCTCTCGGCTTCAACCCTGTGGTCCGGTTGGCCCGATCGCGCCGGTCTCGCCCTTGAGGTTGTGGAAGGCGAAGGCGAACGTCCTGGCGGTAACGGTGCCGCCGAGCGTGACGCTTACGGAAGGCGTGCCGGTGGACGAGTCAACGGTAGCCGTGCCACCGGTTATGGTGGCGTCAGCGCCGTCGTTGCCCGCGTCTCCCTTCGGTCCCTGGGGTCCCGTGGCGCCGGTCTCGCCTTGGATTCCCTGGGCTCCCGTTTCGCCCTTAGGTCCGGTTTCGCCTTGGATGCCCTGGATGCCCTGAGGTCCGCGAAGAACCGCAGAGCTGGTTCCAGACGCGCTCGTTACGGTTAGCACCGAGCCGTTCCAGCTGTGCGTGCAAGAGACGCCATCAACGCCCGCAGGGCCGGTCAAGCCTTGTGGACCAGTGTCGCCGGTATCGCCTTTCGGCCCTTGAGCCCCTGTTGCGCCTGTGTCGCCAGTATCGCCTTTCGGACCTCGCGCCCAGTTTCGCCCTGGATTCCCTGAGGACCCTGCTCTCCGGTGTCGCCCTTGGGACCCTGCGGCCCGACGTCACCCGTATCGCCCTTGTCACCCTTGACGCCCTTGGTCACATCGGCAGTGGTCGTGCCATTCTTGTCGGTGATCGTAATGGTGCATCCGCCCTCGGTCTGCGTCATGATTGCCGTCGGGCTGAAGCCTTCCACGCCATCGGCTCCGTCGAAGTCTCCGCGCTCGGCTGCAGCCGTCAGGTTCTCGCGAGCCGTGTTTGCCAGTTGGGCGGCGGAATTTGCTGCATCGGCGGCATCGGTCGTGATCTCGGTGGCGTGCTCGTAAGCATTGATGGCGTCCACGAACAGCGTGAAACCGTCCTCGTGCTCCTTTCCGCCGATGACGACTGGCTCAACGCGGATGGTGAACACGCGCGAGCTGATGTAGGTGTCGTCCCCGCGCGAGACCATCACCTGTGCCTGCACGGCACCCTCGGCCCCCTGCATCGCCGCCGGGTAGTAGACCTCGAACGTCCCGGCAGACGCGTCTACGGCCGAGAAGGGCTCGGTCCCGCGCTCGCCGGTCACCTTGTACCGCCACACGAAGTAGACCGTCGCGCCGGTGAGGTTGGCCGCTGCGCCGTTCTGCCTGACGGCAAGCGAAATCCCGCGCCCGCAAGCGTCGGCAGGCGATGCCACCAGCACGTCGCCGAAACGCTCGTTGCAGGCGTCCCAGGTGAGTTGATGAAGTCCGTATCCGTCGAGCACGAAGCACCTCCTAGAGTCTCCGCTCAGGGTATGCCCGCGTCACAACCCCGGTGTCAGAAGTCGAGGTCTGCCAGCTCGTCCAGGTCGTCGATGGCCTCGGCCACCGTGCTTTCCACCACCTGCACCGAGGTCGCAACGCTCAGGTTGCCGTCGATGCCCGCCACGTCGTCCTGCAGGGCGGCAACGTCGGCTGCAAGAGAGCTCGTCACCGCGTAGTCCACCTGCTGCACCGTGCCGATGGTCACGCGGCAGACGACGGCATCGCCGAACGCGCGCACGCGCTTCGCGACGCGAGCCCTGAGCCGCCACTCGGGAGTCCTGCTCGAATCGACGACCGCCACCTCGTCGCCCAGCCCGCACTCGCCGCCATCCAGGGCCGCGACGTCGATCTCGTAGGAGACCTTGGGCTGTACCGCATCCACGAGCGCCTTCCTGGTGAGCGCAAGCGGCCTGGCAGGGTCGTCGCACTCCGAGAAGGTCACCTGCCCGAACGAATGAACCTTGGCTGTCCTGTCGGCGTTCCAGCGCCCCCATACGAGCCGCGCGTCCTCGTCGCCGACCCAGTTGACGCCGCCGTTCACCTCTCCGAACGTCAGCTTCTTGCGGTAGCCGCCCGTGTAGCGCCCGTCCTCGTCGGTCACGGGAAGGCCCGCGCCGAACCCGTAGAGCGCCGTGTACACGTCCTGCTCGAGCACGGTGCGCGTGCATCCCGCCATGTTCTTTCCGTAGGTGAAGCGAAGGCCGCGCCAGTCTCCCAGCTGTTCCACGAACCTCACCGACCGCGAAGCCACGCGCCCGCCGGCCACCGTTATCACGGGCTCGACCTCGCCGCCCCAGACCCCGGCGACCCGTCGCAGCGCCCAGAGCGCGTTCACGTGGTAGAGAACGCAGCCCGCAGTGCCAGCCACGTCGCATGACGCGACCGACCAGCGCGTGGGTGCCAGCACGACCGCCAGAGCCTGCCGCGCGGTCCTCGAGACGAGGTGCTGCTCCTCGATGAAGTCGTCCAACAGCTCGCACAAGGACGACTCTGCATACACCGAGCACAAGCCATCGAGTGGCTCGTCTGTCCTCACCACAACATGCTCGCGCCAGATGCCACCGTCCCGCCACAGCAACCTGTCGCCCTTGGCGGGCACCTCCCGGCACTCGAACTCAAGAGTGTCCTCGCCACTTCGAGCGTTAAGCGAACGTGCCCTATGGCACGTTCGTAGCGAGAAGGCGCGGGCGTCTGAGCCCGCGCTCGCTATGGCAAAGCTCAAAAAGCTCCTCGGTGTGCACGAGCTCGCCTGCGACGGGAAGGATGCCGATGCGCTCGTCGAATCGGTCGAACCAGAAGATCGTGGGGACGGGGCCGGCCATCACAGCCACCTCTCGTGGAAGCTGGTCACATGGGAAGAGCATCCCGAGAAGGACAGATCGCGGTCGCCAGGCGTCAACGGGAAAAAGTCGCTCGCAAGCGTCACGTCGGCGCGGGCGTCAACGCCGTCGATGGTTACGCCCTCGCTTTCGCAGTCGACGCGAACGGCCTCACCACCCGAAAAGGCATGCTCGATGCGCACAAGCTCGCTGCCGTTGCTCACCTGAATCGCAGTACCCGAGGAAGCAACCAGCTCGAACGTTGGCCACGTGGGCCACGAGCCGCCGACCTCGAACGACGTATCGGTCTCCGAGCGAGCCCTCCCGTAGGCCACGGGATCGAGCAGCGCGAACGTCACCTCGCCCTGCCCGTCCTCGAAGAGCGATGACCACACGCCCGCATCGGTGCAGACGGCGTCGCGGTACTCGTACTCCGGCTCGTCGGGTAGCCGCAGCGTCCCGCCAGCCGTGGAGCACAGCGCCGAGTAGACCCTATGCCGTATGTCCGCCAGCCCGTTGGTACCCGGCCTGAAACCCGCATCCATGAAAAGCCGCACCCGCACCAGCCTTGGCAGTATGCGACCGGACACGAGCAACGCGCCGGCACGCCCAGGCACCACCATCGTTTCCGGCACGATGGGTAGAGCGACCTTCTCAATGACCTCGGCGGTGCACCATTCCGAGAGATCGATGCCGTTGTAGACGATCGACCTCATGCGTTGCCCCTCGCCCTGCCGTATGCGATGGCGCGACGTCGCGACTCCAGGCTCATCTCGTCCACGGAGACGCCCTTCCTGGGCTTCTGAGCCATCGATCCTGCGAGAAGCCTCAGCTCGTCGCCACGGCCATCCTCGCGTTTGTCCGCATCCTTCTTTTTCACAGCGACCTCACCACCGCGCATGAAACGTCGAACGCCCACACATACCGACCGCTCGAATCGCGTTCCTTGAAGGCAGGGGCCGAGGTGTCGATGCCGACGATCCGGTAGTTGTCAGCATCCGCATACGGCTCCCAGTCGGCCCGGCGCACAGCCATCTCGGCGGCAACGGCGACGGACTCCGCGTCGGCCGAGACCTTACGCACCACCAGCACGGCCACCACGACAGACCCGCGCTCCTCCTCGGCCAGTCGGGAGCCGCGCGAGAACGCGCCCTCCGTAACCACGATGGGCTCCGCGCAGTCGAGCGCCGATGGGCAAACTTTTGAGAAGCAACATGAGAAGTGGGCGTCTGCCAGCAGTTTCGCAATCGATTCCGCGCAGCTCATCTCACCACCAGCTCCCAGTGGTGCACGTGACCGTTGAAGTCCTCGCACCGCTTGCACTCAGTCACGTAAAAGGAATGCCCGCTGATGTCGATGCGCGACCCCGCAGGCACCTCGAAGGCGCCGGCGCTGTTCAGCGCGTCGACGTAGACCTTCCCGGCACCAGCATCCGCGCTCCTGTGGTCGTCATCCACGACGGCCTGCGACCGTGCGAACCGCACGTGTGACACGGTCACGCCCTCTGCATAGCCGCCAGCGCCGTCAGGCACCCGCACCAGGGCGTCCTCGGCCAGCAGCCGTAGCGGTATCGGCCTGAGCGCCCGCATCATCGCACCCCGCTAAACGCCAGCGAGGTTCCCACCAGCTCCTTGAGTGCCGCCTGAGTGGCGATCTCCTCGCCGGTGGTTCCCTCGTCCTCATAGTGGGTGACCTTGAAGTTCTCGAGCGAGAACCCGCCGACCTGCCCCTCGCCGAACTCCGCGAAGGCGTCCACGGCCGCGCAGACGGCCCGCAGGTAATTCTCAAGCTCGTCCTCGCCAGGTTCCACGCCACCCACCAGCCACCTCACGTGACGCAAGGCGCTAGGCAGCGCAAGCCCGAAGGCGGCCTCAGAAAGACCGCCCCCGTAGACCTGCGAATAGAACTGGTACGTCACCGCAGCGGCCACGGGCTACTCCGTGCCCGCGCTCACGTACACGCCGTCGAGCTTGTTCTCGAGCACCGAGCAGATCGCGTAGCGGCGGTACTTGAGCATGTAGCTGTCCAGGCTCTCGAGCTCGTCGGGTGAGAAGACCCTCGACGCCACGTGCTTGGCGTACTTGATGATGGCCGACTTCTCGACCACCATGAAGTTCAGGTCCTTGCCCGCGCCCTGCAGCTCGTAGTAGTTCGCGAGCCCGCTCTTGGTGGGGGACGCCGTACTCGTCGTCGCTCTTGGTGTAGTAGGTCTTCGAGCTGTCGACCTCGGTGTCCGTGGTGGCGACGTACGTCCCAGTGGCCTTCTGGTAGCCGAACTGGTCGTCGTCGCCGGAAAGGAGGTCGATGGCTGAGAAGAAGCGCACCTGCGGCACCTCGGCCACTCGCGCGAAGCGTTCCAGCACGCGGTTCGAGCGGTTGGGGTTGGCGTAGCTGAAGTCCTGGATGACGCCGTTGAGCGTGGGCGTGATGAACAGGTAGCGCGACCCCGTGGAGACCTGCTTCTCGTCCATGGCCGAGGTCACCGTCCGCAGCGACGCCAGGAGCTGCTCTGCGGTCGCAGATGACAGGTCCTCGGTCCTCGTGGTCACGCCCTCGGTGGACGCGATCTCGCTGAACGTGTAGGCGTCGCCCTCAGGCGCCACTTGCGTGCGCTGGAGTTCCGCGCCAGCCTGCACGAAGCAGTCGATGATTCCGGCTTCCTCGACGTCCATGACGTCGGCGAAGAGCCGAATGGCCCGGTCGTAGGCGAAGGTGTGGGTCTCGTAGGACCATGTGATGCTGCCCGTCTTGTAGCCCACGTTGCGCGTGTAGTCCCCAAGGCCCGTGACCTCTATCTTCGGGATGAGGATCTCCTTGGCGTTGCGACCGGCACGCACCATGTTGCCGCCGCTGTTCAGGCAGTTCGATACCGCCGCCCTCTGGTAGACCTTGTCCAGGATGCCCGTGTAGTTCTTCGCGAACTCGATGCTGTTTGCCATCGGTCAGCCCTCCTCTAGCTCTCATCGGTATCGTCCAGGCCGGCGAGCTTGCGCCAGCGTTTCATCGTCTTTCCCTCGTTGGAGCTCGTACCGACGTTGGGAAGCCCGGTCTTTCCACCCTGGGGCTTGGAAGTGCGCGTATCCGCGAAGAGCAGTGGTTGCGCCGCCTTGAGCGCGTCCACGTCGCCGCCGTGGTCTGCCAGCACCGCACGAGCAGCCTTCACGTTGCGCACGCCCGCGAGCTGCAGCTTGAAGTCGATGCGGTCGGACTCGCCCTGAGCCTTGAGCTCCGCGATCTCGCCGCGCAGCCGCTCAGCCGTCTCGTCGTTCCTGGCGGCCTCGGCCACCTGCGCCTCGAGCGATGCGATCTTCTCGTCGCGCTCGGCAACGGCCTTCTCCCAGTCGGTGCCGCTCACCTGCGGCTGCCCTTGTGTCGCCTGCTGCTGCCTGATGTCTTTCTGGGCTTGCGCTTCTTTCTGCGTCTTGTCGCCATGGTTATCACTGGCCATGTCAGCCACCTTTCGTGTCGTGGCCGACAAAACAGTACGGCCCCATAACCTGCTATAAGGCTAAGGGGCCGTCACAAATTCGGTGTGGGCTCGGGCTTACGAGAAGAGCTTGGCGATAAGCTCCCCAACGAGCGGGAGCAATGTTGTTCCGAGTGTGGTGGTACTCTTCACAATAGAGGCAGTGTTCTCCAAAGCATCCGCGAACTTTTCGACGTTGCCTTCCTCCGCAGCTTCACCCATATCCACAACTGCGGCTTCGGCGTTCCGTTTCGTATCGTCATCGACACTGCTCGCACGTATAGCCTCGACGGTCATTTCGATGGTGATGGGCTCAGTCTTGGCGTTCGCGTTAGCTACGCTGCCGACGTTGGTGTTGTTGAAGGTCGGACTGTTCGTGATGTTGATGCTCATGCTGCTCTCCTCATCCATGAAGTCGCCCCTCACATATGAGAGACCTTTCTCCGTAGTCTTAACGAGCCAAGGCACATTATCGGCCCATTTGATATTGAGTAAGCCGGTCCGCGCAAGCTCCTGGTAGTCGGGTACTCGGCCTTCGAGAACCTCGATGTTTGCGTCTTGCCCTTTGCGGCGGTTGAACGCCGCACCTACATACGTCCTGTAAGCGAGCTCGTCGGCAGTCTCAGAGAGCGATGCAAATCGTCTCCGGTAACGCTGTGCACGTTGGTAGTGCTCGACCCCAGCTGGTAGGACAGATATGGCGATGAACATCTGGTGTCCCCAGTCGGTCTCGCCCTTTATCATCCCCGCGTCACGGAGGTCAAGGAACGCCTTTACGTACATCTCATCTTCGGTGGTGTACGGCAAGTCATCGCGGTTAACCATCAGATGGATAAGAGCGGCTTCTGCCGCATCGGTAATTTCAAGCAAGATTCATACCTCCTGCGCTTGCCCGGTGCGCAGCCATAAGCGGGCTTGTGACAGCCCGGCAGAATTGCCAATGGGGGCTGGCTGCGCTAAAGTTTGCAATTGTACGAAGCGGAGGCGAGCCGCAAAACTACACCTCCGCTCCGCTCATGAGTGGGGTCTCAATCGCGAGTTGGGACCCTACTTCTTCTTGACGTGGACGTGGCGGGTGGTCGTGCCGGTCTTAGCAATCCGACCAGTCCGCGTGACCTTGTAGCGCGGAATGCGCACGGTAACTGTGGTCTTCATCGCCGTTTCCTCCTTCCTGTAATCGAAGGCCCTCCGGCTTTGCCCACTCCGGCTCTTGCCGGTCTATCTTTCACCCTAATCGCGTCACCTCCTAGCGGGTACTCTCGAGCGTATGACCGCTCGTGGGCATACTACACCACTTCTCGTTATTTCGCAAACCTCGTCCCTTTTTCTTGTTTCTTGTCCTACAATGTCCCTTAGAGCAAAGGAGGATGGGACACCCATGAAGAAGCGCAGCGTCATCAACCTGATTCGGTATCACGCCGAGAACAATAATGCGGCGTTCCGCAACGAGGCATACGAGATCGCCCGTGATTTCGACGCAGCTGGAGATTACCAGCTGGCCGAATACATTATGGCACTCATGTCGGACGCTAATGCGTTCGTTCCGCAGTCGAACGACGGTAGCTCGGAGTTCTTTCGCAAGCTGGACCTTCCCACAAACCCGCTGCCTCTCCCGGAGAGCATATCCAACGACGTGACCGGCATCATCAACGCAATCGGACACAATGCTGGAGTTAACAAGTTCCTGTTCCAGGGCCCTCCCGGCACAGGCAAGACGGAGACGGCCAAGCAAATCGGCCGCATCGTGGGACGCGACGTCTATGCCGTCGACTTCAATACCGTAATCGACAGCAAGCTTGGCCAGACAGCCAAGAACATTCGCAGCCTCTTCATGGACATCAATTCGCTCGTCCATCCAGAAAAGGCGATTGTCCTGTTCGATGAGATCGACGCCCTCGCGCTCGACCGCATCAACCAGCATGACGTGAGGGAGATGGGGCGCGCTACCTCTGCGCTTCTCAAGGAGCTCGATTCTATGGGCGACCAGGTGGTGCTCATTGCAACAACCAACCTCTACAGCTCTCTCGACAAGGCTTTGACCAGGCGTTTCGATACGAGCATCGACTTCGGGCGCTACGCCAAGGATGACCTACTCGAGATTGCTGACGTGCTTATGGGCAACCTGCTCACACGTTTCAAGTATGCGGGCAGGGACATGCGCCTGTTTCGTAAGGTAATGGCGCTTATGCCGGAGCTTCCGTACCCGGGCGATCTGCAGAACATGCTCAGATCTGCCGTGGCATTCAGCAACCCTGGCGACGAGTTCGACTACTTGCGAAGGCTTTATTCGATGGCGTGCCCAGGGGCGTCCCTGACTGACTTCGTTAACCTTCGTGCCCAAGGTTTCACCATCCGCGAAATCTCGACTCTCGCCAATGTTCCGCGCAGCACGGTTTCTCGTGAGCTGAAGGGAGCCGATGATGAATGACATCTTGCAGCTCAAGGGCCAGTTCCAGCACAACCGCGCCCCTCAGCCAGGACCTGTCGAGCTGCCTGCCAACGGTACAGTAACATCTGACAAGCTGAGATCGTTGGCGAATGACCTACGCGAAATGGAAAAGTACTGGCGCGCTATACACGTGCCCTTCGATCCACTCATCAGCGTCTATTACAGAACCGTAGTGGCAAAGAGCAACCGCATCCGAAAGCTCCTTAGTGGCACCAAGTCGGCTGCGGCTTCGGTCGTTGGCGCGAAGTTTAACGGAGACGAGTACAGCCCCAAGCACGTAATTACCCATTGCGTCGACATGGGGACAATTGAGGCAACTATCATGCTTCTTGGGCGCTGCGCATCGATTCTTGACTCGGACTACGGCGGGTTGATGGACCATGACAAGCTTAAGGCGTTCAACAAGAAGGGGCTTCGCCGCTCGATAAAGGATTTGTCTAAGACAGCGTTCGCTCAGTGCATGCGAGATGCTTTCTATGTTGAGAGGTTTGGCGTCGAGAACAGCCCTGAAGGCATTGATGGCGAGACGGTGGTTACCCTGTATGACACGGGCTATGACGACGTAATCGGATTCATGCATGACCTCGGCTTTTCCATCACGCCCGATCGGGTGCTTGGCAATGCGATACGCCTGAGCCCGGAGGAGTATTCAAGCCTAGTTGACCAGTATCCCTACCTGGTCTCCATGGCAGTGCGCGATCTCAACCAGATGCCTGCTGAAGAGTATCCCATTGTTGAGGTGGAAATGGCGAGAATCCCCGAGCCTGGCAACGAGCCAGTCATCGGCGTTATCGACACTGCGTTTGACAATAGGGTTTATTTCTCTTCGTGGGTTGAGACGCCCGATTCCCCATATGTCCTCAAGCCGGAAGACATAGAACCACAGGATAGGAAGCACGGAACTGCCGTGTCATCGCTCATTGTCGATGGCCCCCATATCAACCCTTCGCTTGATGACGGGTGCGGGCGATTCCGAGTGAGGCACTTCGGAGTGGCAAAGGCAACGCGTTTCAGCTCCTTTGCCATTATGAGGAGCGTGCGAGGGATCGTGAAAGCCAATCGAGATATCAAGGTGTGGAACATATCTCTCGGTTCCCCAATCGCGGTGACCCGGAACTTCGTTTCTCCTGAGGCTGCGATACTCGATGAGCTGCAATCAGAGTTCGACGACATCGTGTTCGTCGTTGCAGGCACCAATAGGTCGTACCCTGACGGCCCAGAGAAGATAGGGGCGCCTGCCGACTCCATCAACTCGGTTGTCGTGAGCGCGACCGCATTCGACGGCGCTATGGCAAGCTATTCACGCAGAGGCCCAGTGCTGTCGTTCTTTAAAAAGCCCGATGTTTGCTGCGTCGGTGGTGACACTGATTCAGGGATGCACATCTGCACTCCGACCGGGGAGGCATGGGCATCAGGTACGTCCTTTGCTGCTCCTTGGATTTCCCGCAAGATGGCATACTTGATGCAGGTCATGAATCTTCCACGCGAGGTGGCAAAGGCACTAATCATCGACTCCGCCGCTGGTTGGCAGTTCGAGGACAATCCGTACATGGGCTACGGTCGTGTCCCCCAACGGATAACAGACATCCTCGGCTCTGCTAACGATGAGATACGGTTCATCCTAACCGGTTCATCAGAAGACTACGAGACCTATCACTACGGCATCCCCGTTCCAATCAACAAGGGCGGACATCCTTACGTTGCCCGCGCCACTATGTGCTACTTCCCGAAGTGCGACCGTCGCCAGGGCGTCGACTACACGTCCACGGAGATGGATCTGCATTTCGGGCGCATCAACGACAAGGGCCGAATCCAGGCGCTCAACAAGAACCCGCAAGGCGAGCCTGGCGAGTACACCTACGAGGGAGAGGCCCGCAAGTTCTACCGCAAGTGGGATAACGTCAAACACATCGGCGAGGTGTTGAAAGATAGCGCTCGCACTCGGAAAGCGTATAGCACGGGCATGTGGGGCATCAAGATACGCACGACCGAGCGCAGCGATACGGAGAAGGCCGGCCGTGGCATGAACTTTGGCGTCGTGGTGACGCTCAAGGAAATCAACGGCGTCAACCGTATCGACGACTTCATCCAGCAGTGTTCGCTTCGCGGCTGGATAGTCACGCGAATCGACATCGAGAGTCGCATCGACATCTACAACGCCGCCGAAGTGGATATTGACTTCGACGACTAAGAAACCTGCCCAGGTTTAGGGCGTGAGATAATTACTAAACAAGCATGTGAAAGAAGGTATGTCGGTTGCTTGATTATCAAAAAATGTCGACTGCGATAACCGCAGACCACCACCCAGTGCACGAATGGTTTAACTTCGTAGCCGGTTATTCTCCAGAGTATGTCGAGTTCGTTATTAGCCAGTTCAGAGATCGTACAGGACATAACCCAAAGGCAATATTAGATCCATTTGCAGGTTGCGCCACGACAAACGTAGTTGCTAACCAGTTGGACATTCCCTCGATCGGCGTGGAGCGTAATCCGTTCTTTTATCAAATAGGAGCAGCAAAAGCGAACGCTGCTACTGTCTGCCAGCATTTCGAAACAGTTGACGTTGAGTTTAGAAAGAGAATCGAAAACGGATGCAAAACCCCAGTAGAGGGTACTCTCTCAAAAGACGCTGCAAAGTTTCTTACCAAGCTGTTTGACGAGAGTGACCTGCAAACTCTTCTTGGCTTACGCGAATACGTCTTGTCGCTAGATGGTGCCGTATTTCAGGCTGGATTTGTTTTGCTCTCAAAAATGCTTGACTATGTCACATTCGCTAAGACCGATGGTATTTATAAAGCGCCTACTAGCGTGAAGCACAACGAATCGTGTGAAAATGCATTACGATTATCACTGGAAAAGCTCAGAGATGGGATGCTTCTGTATTCCCTTTATCCTTCGAGAACAGAGTTCATCTATGGGTCATCGGTTGATCGGGAATATGCGCCTGGATCGGTCGATTTGGTGGTTTTCAGCCCACCCTATCTGAACAACTTCGATTTTGCAGAAATGACACGTATGCAAATGTATTTCTGGGGACAAGCTGAAAGCTGGAAGGATATCTCGGAAAAGCACCGTAACCATATGCTTGTGAATACGACGACGGCACTGAAGACTGTGCGTGATCATGATGCTCAGATGAAAATGCGAAGCAGTCTTCCAGAAGAGCTGTTAGAGCGAATTGATCCGATCGTTGATGAACTCCGCAGACTAAGGGTTGTTGAAAAACGATCGAAAGAATACTACCTAATTGTGTATCCATACTTATCGCAAATGCAAAGCGTGCTCCGTGGTTGCTATGAAGCGACTAGAGACAATGGCGAGCTTCATATTGTGCTGAGTGATGCTGCTTTTTATGGTATCCACATCGATACACAAGAATACATTGCTACCATTCTTGAGAGTATCGGCTATTCGCATGTTGAGATTCAACAAATGCGTGCTAGAGGCGATAGATGGAAGTTGGAAAAGCGTAAGTCAAGTGGTAAGCAGCTGGGCGAATACGAGATTATTGCAGTAAAAGGAGACCGGTCATGAGAACGCTCTATGAATTTGCAACCGAACAAATGCTGGTGTCAATTTCGACTTATTTCGCTGCTGTCGAAAAAACTGAACACTTTACTTCATTCAACACAGAAGACCTCGAGGATGATGACATTCGATTACTACTATTAGCAGGTAAGGCGATTGACCCTGAAGGGGTTTCACCAACACAGGCCCAGAGAGAGCTTGAGCGCGTTCATTCGGTTGCATTTGATGTTGAGCAAGGTGCAAGTTACTCTGTCTACAGAGCGAGTCGTGCGTATATTAGGCAGCTAATGGAGAAGGCCAACGCATTGTCAGCTGGCTATACTAGCGTATCCCCGAATGACATTGCTTCGAATGCGTACTTGCTTCCGATTTGGCAAGCGGCGCTCGCAATTCAAAGCAAAGCGCAGATGAAAACGCTTTTTGGCACAGTAAGCGACCAGCATATCTCTGTTCGATCAGCTGAAAAGATTGCTACATACGCTAACAATTATTTCGCTGATCACACTCCAACGGACTCACAGATCATAGAACGTACCGCAAGAACACTCGAAGGCATCGTACGCGATTTGGTAGGTCGTCTTCTTTTTGAGTCAATCGTAAAAAGAGCTCTTGAAGACGTCGGCGTTCCATATGTCCCCGAAGATGAGTGCTCCGGTCTGAGCGGAGTCATATATTCTCATAGGCCAGACTTTGTGATTCCTAATGAGCGTCATCCTCTTGCTTTCATAGAAGTGCGCAAGTCAAGCAGTCGTCATGCATCTTTGTATGCGAAGGATAAAATGTTCAGCGCAATCAATTGGAAAGGCGCGCATCAGGATATGCTGGGAATCATTGTCACAGAAGGTGAGTGGACGCAAGAATCCTTAATGACAATGGCGAAAGTTTTCGATTACGTTGTGCCTGTTTCCCGCTCAATTGAGCTCGCGGAAAATATTAAGAACTACATCGAGGGTGACAATTCAATTCTCAAATGGATAGTTAATTTCAGTATCAGGCGAAACGGTGAACAGTAGCTTCTGGCCGCATTCTCAAACTGAGCATTATTTGCCGCCATCCCTGGCTGCTGGCCTGGCCGTGCGCTACTCGTCGCGGGTTGCCCGCAGCCCGGCCGCCCACGCTCCGGGTGTGCGCTCGGACCGTTCGTGCCACACGCAGCCCACGCGCCCATGGGAGTCTCCCGTACGGCCAGCCGTCGGCTCCGGCCGGTCTTCGCATACGCGCCTACAGCAGCCCGCTTCGCGGTCTGCTTCCGGCCGCGTGCTCAGCCCGCCCTACGCCGCCGTCCGGCCTAACGCAAGGTCAACGGGGGCGCGTGGTCAGCGTGCGTCACGCCCGGCCAGCGGCGCACACCCTACGCGCGGTCGTCCGGTCTGCTACCGTCATGCGCTCGTCCGCGCCCGTCCAGTCCATCAGCCAGCGCGGGCGGCAAAGGCTCGCTGCAGCGGCAACCCAACTGCCACCGCACGCCACCGGCAACCGTCTCCCAGTCGCTCCACCTGCGACCGTCACGCTGCAGCGCCTGCCAAAAGCCGCTCCAGGGCCATGACAGCCCCTCTTGCAACCCGAACCCGCCAGCTCCACCAGAGAGCGCCTGCGGGCTCCTGGCAGCCCACCTGACGCCGCATGCCACCCCGGACGCCACCGCACCTGAATGCCGCTTCCCCCAACGGAAGACGCCATCCCAGCCGTTACAATTGCACCTGCAAGCGTTCACCGAAAGCGAGGCGAGCCCCATGACCATGCCCACCACCATAGACAGCCGAGCGGCCATCCAGTCGTCCCTCGTGCGGGCATGGGGGCTCGAGGGCTATGCCCGCATACAGCGCACCGTGCGCGAGACCGACGTCAGCTCAGACGCCGACTTCCAGCGGTTCTACAACCGCTTCTACCGCGTGCGCAGGAATGCGGAGTGGCAGTCGAGCTACTACGCGATCATGGAGCGCGAGAAGGCCAGCCCCTCCACGGCGTTCGGGGACGTGCTGCGCGAGATGAACGAGCTCACGGGTGTAGACGGTACGATGAATTTGACCTGATGAGGTAAGGAGTTTTTTACTCCGGCCGGTAACGACTTCTTTCCACCTTGCGGTAACGAGTTCTTGCCT
>ONMP01000233.1 GCA_900318935.1 uncultured Actinomycetes bacterium | reverse complement strand
TTCTTTACTCATGTCGTGCCTCCTTTTGGTGGGCCTTGTTGCGTCGGTCTCGTTCCATTCAAAGATGCCCGAGACCGTGCACGACGTGCGCAGAAGGCAGCTGAGATTCGCAGAGGACGAGTATCAGCATCACGACGATACGAGCTTTCCGAGGGCGCATGTGGGACGACAAGGCGCGTCGCGTCCTGGATGGAGCGTAATCGATGGTGGCAGAGGGGTCGCATCGTCGCCACTTGCCAGTGCCTACCGACGGCGCGACTTAAGCCAGCAGAGTGCTGTGGAGAGGCTTCGCGAACATCGTCGATGAGACTGATACGTCACATCTGGGTTTGTGTGGCCCGCGCAGCGGGTGGTCAACGTCCCTTGCGAGGACCGCAAGGACGTGTATAGTATCCTAGGCAGGATTGGACGCCTTGGGAAGGACGGTGGAGACGTGCCCAAAACGCTTGAGGTGGCGATTGCTGCAGGAGGCACTGCTGGTCACATTAATCCTGCGCTCGCGTTGGCTGAGGAGCTGCGCGACCGCGGGCATCACGTTACGTTTTATGGCCAGCCCAACCGTCTGGAAAGCACTCTCGTGCCCGATGCCGGCTATGACTTCAAGACCATCCACGTCACGGGCTTCGATCGGACGAGGCCATGGACGTTCGTCTCAGCTGTCGTGCGCATGTGGCGTGCGGAGCGTGAGCTTGGAAGGCTCTTTGCGGATGAGGGAGATCCAGACGTTGCCGTAGGCTTTGGAGCGTACGTGGAGATGCCCTTGCTGAGGCTCTGTCACAAACGGACCATCCCGTATGTGATTCATGAGCAGAATTCAGTCGCGGGACTTGCGAATCGCACATGTGCTCACGATGCGGCTTCCGTGTGTCTGTCACAACCAGATGCCCGCTCCGCTTTTGAGGGGAGAATAGGCGATAGCACGATTCTCATGGTGACGGGCAATCCCGTGAGGCGACAGGTGACACAAGCATCTCGCGAAGCGGGAAGGGCTGCGTTGGGGGTAGCCTTGGGGCGAGACACCTCAACGACGCGATTGTGAACATGCGGGACGACCTGCTCGCTCGGCCTAACGTCCACATCGTGCATTCCACTGGCAAGGAACTCCATGGCGAGGTGGTCGATGGGCTTGCCCTCGGCGAAGACGAGGCTGCACGCTGGGACGTGCGTCCTTACATCGACAACATGGGAGAGGCCCTTGCGGCAGCTGACCTCGTGGTCTCTAGAGCTGGTGCCTCGTCGATAGCGGAGATTGCCGCTCTTGCAGTCCCTGCGGTACTTGTGCCGTATCCCTTGGCGACAGGGGATCACCAGACGACGAATGCTCGTTTCTTGGTGAACGCGGGAGCTGCCGAGATGGTCCGGGATGAAGACTTGGATGCTCCTGGCTTCTCGCGTCTGGTCTTGGGACTCTTGGACGATGCTGACAAGAGGAACGGCATGCGTGTCGCTGCTCGATCCCTAGCGCAGGACCTTGCCGCCTCGCTTCTGGCCGATCAGGTTGAGTCTGTCTGCTAGGCACGCATAGTGTATTTGCGTACGACTTCTCTGATTCCGGCAAAAGCACTACACTGGTAGATTGAAACTACCCTAGGAGGACACATGGCATACGACGAGACAGATGTGGCATTCACGAGTGCTCACTTTATAGGTATCGGTGGCGCGGGCATGAGCGGTATCGCCCTTGTGCTGCATCAGCGCGGGAGGGTTGTCACTGGCTCTGACCTTAAGGAGTCTCATTACGTCCGCAAACTTGTGTCCGCAGGCATCGATGTTCGCATCGGTCATGATGCAGCAACCATCGACGAGGTGCGCCCGGATGTGGTCGTCACCTCTACCGCGGTTCCAGAGACAAACCCTGAGCTCTTGCGTGCGCGTGAGCTCGGCATTCCGATTTGGCCTCGCGCAAAGATGCTCTCTGCGCTGTGCGAGGGAGCCACAACGGTGGCGGTAGCGGGCACGCATGGCAAGACTACTACGAGTTCGATGGTGGCCACGATGCTCGACCGCATGGGCCTAGATCCCGCCTTCCTCATCGGAGGCGTTGTAGAGGGCTATGACACGAACGGACGAGACGGGAGAGGCGGATACTTCGTTGCCGAGGCCGATGAGTCCGATGGCTCGTTCCTCTTCCTCGATCCTGATGTGGTCGTTGTCACAAACATCGAAGAAGACCATATGGAGCACTATGGAACCCTCGAGAGGCTCGAAGCTACGTTCAAGGAGTTCATGGGACTCGTAGGTGAGTCAGGAACCGTCATCATCATGGGTGACGTGGAGCACTATGTGGAGCTCGCGCGTGCAACAGGACGCCATGTGATTACCTATGGTTTTGACGAGCATAACGACTACGTATGCGTGTCCGCCACATCCGAAGGCATCACACAGTCCATGGAGGCAAAGCTTCCGTCCGGCGAGGTGGTGGGTGTCACCATCGCATCGAATCCCGGGCGTCATAACGTGCTCAATGCGCTTGCATCCATTGCTGTTGCTGATGCGCTTGGACTTGACGCTCAGGAAGCCGCCACAGCGCTCTCGAGCTTCAAGGGTGCTCGCCGTCGCTTCACCCATGTGGGTGATGCCTGTGGCATTACGCTGGTGGATGACTATGGCCATCACCCGACCGAGATATCCGCCACCCTCGGCGCGGCAAAGGGGTTAGACTTCAAGCGTGTCGTATGCGTGTTTCAGCCGCATCGTTACACGCGTACACAGAACATGCGTGATCGCTTTGCTACGGCATTCGACTATGCCGATGTCCTCTATGTGATGGACGTTTTTCCTGCGAGCGAGATGCCAATCCCCGGTATCTCAGGTAAGACCGTTGCCTCGGCTGTAGCGCAACACGGGAAGGTGCCTGAGGTCTACTACGTTCCAAATCGCAGGAGGCTGCTCGAGCGGCTGGCGGATGAGTGCCAGCCGGGAGACTTGGTCATAACGCAAGGCGCCGGAGACGTTACACTCATGGGTCCTGCGCTACTATCGCTGCTCGAGGAGCGCGCCGGGGAGAGCGCATAGCATCATGACACGAAACGCTCGCCGTCATGGCGATGGCGCACGCTCCAAGGGGCGGACGAGCGTCGTGGGATCGACGCTGGGCGACGCGTCGAGCCGACTTCGTGCCCGCGGAGTGCCAAAGAGCGGAATACCCACCCAGGAGGGGCTTACGATAGCGGATGGTGCCTTGCCTGATTCGTCCATGGGACTTGGGGTCATGGACGCGCGTAAGGCTGGGCACAGTATCCTGCGTATCGTGGCGTTGGTGTCGGGTTCGCTTGCAGGATTGCTACTTGTCTTTGCGCTCGTAATCGCAATTCTCTCACATACACCGATGTTTCTCATCACATCTATCGAGACCAATGACACGGAGCATGTGACTGCCGAGAACGTCGCCCAGCTCATTCGACTTCCCGCTGGTGCAACACTGCTCAACGTGGATGTCGAGGCTGTGGAGAAGGCGGTGCTCAACAATCCTTGGATCGCATCCGTGGAGGTGACGAGTGCGTTTCCAGACCGCCTGCTCGTGCGCACGCATGAGCGCGAGGTGGGGGCACTTGTGTCTATGCGCACAGGTGGCCTCTGCTGGCTGATGGGGAATGACGGAGTGTGGATTGAGCCGCTACGCGTAGAACCTGATGATGCCAAGTCCGCCGTCGACGCGGCACTCGTGGAGGCAAACGCGTTGGGTGTGATAATGATTTCTGACGTACCTGCAACGGTGTCGCCAGCGGCAGGAACAAAGGCGACTGACGAGACCATCCAGGCTGTCTTTTCGTTCGAGGAACAGATTCCGGATGAGTTCAAACAGCGGATCGTGAGCTATTCTGCTCCCGACTCGGAAGGCATATCTTGCATCTTGGAGAGTGGGGTTGAAGTGTCTCTGGGCAGTCCATCCAACGTCGCCTCAAAGGTTGCAGTCGCCACGCAGATACTTGACGAGTATGCTGGGCAGGTGACCTACGTCAATGTGCGCGTGCCTTCCAGGCCTACGTACCGCCGCATCGACTCCACGTATGTGCAGCAGGGGACTGGTGCCACGGGCTCTGCCATCGACGAGGATAGCAAGTTCTCGACCTATCCCCAACGCAAGGTCGAGGACGAAGAGGATGATGAGGCTAGCGAGTCTGAGGATATGCTCGGCTATGAGGACGAGTACTCCTCGGACGAGT
>ONMP01000061.1 GCA_900318935.1 uncultured Actinomycetes bacterium | reverse complement strand
GTGTTCTGGCATCGCGCAATCCTGCCCCGGCCGATCGGATGCCAAAATGCTTCTCGACTCGGCCTCAATCGCATCCTGCTGACCGTTAGCGACGTACGCTCACTATTGACCGAAGCACTAACGCGATGACAAGACTACCATAAATATTATGATATCAAGAACAAACACGGCAACTATGACAATCGCTTTGAGAATGGTGTTTTGCCTCCCTTGTGCCACCTTCGCCTTCGCCTGCGCCTCGGCGATACGCGCGTCGTCGGTCACGCGCTGGTTTATGTTGATGGTCTTTATGCTATCGTCGTTAATCAGAATCTTTGTCCCGCAAGCCGCGCAGAAGCACATGTCCTTGTCGACCGGGACATCCATCTGAGAACCGCATTGCGGACAAATCATTGGCACAAACTTGATTGGCATCCCAGGTCCTCCCCCAAGCATTTGCTATGCAATGACTCTACATGCGCCATTCTCGGGCATACAAGAACCGTACCCACTACTTCACCAACTCGCTCATTCTCCCAGGCGCCGTAATGATGGTCATCCTCTTCGCCCTCGTCATGGCAACGTAGACGAGGCTACGCTCTGAACGCTCGACCTCCACTACAGTACCGTCTACTTGCGCCTTCTTTATAAGATAAGCGAGCGGCACGGTATCGTCACTCATGCCTGCAAGGATGACAGTATCAAATTCGAGTCCCTTCACGCGATGCATGGTGGCGACGCGGACGCCTTCTATCGATCGGTCATCCACCTGTCGCGGTCTGAGCGGCAACACTTTCAAGCCGCGAGCCTCAAGACCACGTGCATAGTGTTCCGCTAGCTTCTTTGTTCTCAGCACCATGCAGACATCGCGCGTCTCCTGCCCTGCATTGACAGCGGCACCGATGCACTTCGCGATCCAGTCCAGCTCATCCGCAGCATTTCGAAACTCGTGCAGCTCTGGCCGCTCGCCGTGCAGCAACGACTGCGTTACCTCATCTCCCACAGCCTCATCGACTCCGCCGTCAAGGTCATCCCATGACAGCCCCGCAATGATCGCAACTGCCGCCCGACGAATCTCCTCAGGCGTGCGGTAGTTAACGCGCAATCTGCTTGCACGACCACGGATGTTAATGCCACACCGCGAAAGCACCGCTCGCTTGCGATAGATACGTTGATGCGAGTCTCCCACGATAAAGATATCGTTGGGATGCTCCTTACCCGCCAAAGCACGGATGAGACGAAATGCTGGAACGGAAAAATCCTGTGCCTCGTCCACGACTACACTAGCGTATGGTATCGGAGATGGATTCCGTTCTATAAGAATCCGAGCCTCCCACATCGCAGCGTCAACGTCGCGCAGCGATCGCTCCTCCATGAGCCGGCGATACCGCTCCACGACTCCCCACACCTGCTTACGGTCATCCCTGCGAAGTCTCGATCCCCTGCCAGCCCTCTTGGCATGGACATATGCTTCCAGCGTCAATTCCTCCATGGTAAGAATCACTTGGGACCACTCGTCTACATAAAAGGATGGCTCGAAATCGAGCGGGCAACCTGCCTCTATACTAGCTTCCAGCCATAAATCTTCAAGCTCGGCCTGTTCATAGGATACGCGATACTTAAGACCTTGTGAGGCTAGAAAGCGCGATACCCACGCATCGAGATTTATGACCTCAATACGACGCATCTCCGCAGGTACGCAGAGCTTATCCAAGTTAGCTTTTATGTCGTTCGCAAGGTTGGTGCTGAAGGTTGTGAAGAGGATGCGCCGATCACCCACACAGTTCCTCGCAAGCTCACGAGCGCGATGCATCGCCACGACAGTTTTTCCCGTGCCAGCCCCTCCCAAGATTCGGCAGGGGCCACTATAATCTCGCTTCACATACGAACGCTGAGACGGGTGCAAAAACGTTCTCCACTTGTCAAGCGGGGAACGCAGGATGCTCGCAAGTTCTTCTTCTCCCTCCACAACCACGAAGCTTCTCAGCGTCGAGCTATTGTGCAAGGCTTCCCCGAGGTCGTCCGCATCAGACACGACTTTGGATTCCCCAATGCCCATGACATCAATGACTTCGTCGAAATCGAAGCCATTGGCAAGCCATTGCAACCCCTCAAAGGCGTCCGCAGGTATGGATTCAGAGGCTTGATCTAACTCGCCCGTTGTCATGATCGACCGGATGAAGGAAAGCTGCTCCTGAGGCACGCCAATCTTGAGAAGCTGTCCATCGCTATACCGTGCGAAGAGCGCATGAACCAACTGCGTCTCCACGCGCATCGGCTCTTTCACGACTTCGTATATCTGAATGGAGCCGGTATTTGCATTTACTGCGCAGCGCTTTTTCATCGCCCACTCATATGCTTCATCATGATGAGCGACCCAAACGAGCAGATAGGTACCCGTCTTCTCTTGGCGCACCACGATGCCTCGATAAGCTTTATCAATGCGCACAGAGCAGAACTTACCATCTATATTGGATATTTTTTCATAATTGATTCCTGGTGAGGTGGGGTTCGATTGGAACTTCGCAACGAATGCCTTCGTCTTCTGTTGAATTTTCTTCGGAAGTTTCGCAAATGCGGTGAGAAAATCAGCTGATATGGCGACGGTCGCTAATGACATGTTCTCCTACTCCTACCCGAATACCGTACGTATATCGTCATCGGTCATGCTGGGACGTATGACCTTCCAGTTCATGCTCTCGAAGAATGGCGCATCCTCAAGCTGCCCCTCCGCAAGATAGCAAATCTTGGAATTCGTCCACGCGAGCTCCGCCATGGCCTCATCAAACTCATCGTACCCAACTTCGTCGGGAACGGGTACACCAAGCTCAAGCATCCTCCTGGCGAATGCTTTGTCGTCATCGCTATATAGTCCGCAAAAGACATTCCGCCAAGCCGAATCATCGACGTTATCCTCGAACGTGCTCATCCACCGTCCAAAGAAACCTAGTTCTGGATGCTCAATCGTACCAACGACCGACACTCGGTCAAGAAGGCAGTTCTTCATTGCACAGCTAGTCTCCGGCAGCAAAGCACACGCATGACACGCCGCATAGTTCAAGGACTCAAACCCTTGTGCTTTCGACTCGGAGCATATCGGGTCAGAAGAACACCACGACGCATTGCTAAGCGCATTTTTGAATGTGTCCGCAAGCCTATCAGGGTATCCCTGCCTAACCAGACCACCAAGGCTACCATCGGAGTCCGAGGCCGAAGTATAGATGAGTATTCCTGACATTTTCTGATCTGAATCCCGCCAAGAGCTGTAGATTCTCTCCTTGAGCGATGATCCAGAATAACCGCAGTCAATGGTCAACTGCCTGATAAGAACGTGAGCCAATGTGTGCAACATAACAAATGAAGGCGAGAAGTTGGTGCAAATCGGTCTTTTACTCGACGCAAGCCTCTCCCCCATAGGGTCATACCTACGCCCATTATCATGTGCCCATTCAGATAGCCCATCTTGTTCAATGGTAATGAAGATGCCCTCGCCCCTAAGCTCCATAGCGGGAAGCCAGTCTTGGTCTCCGACGAAAGGTGACATCGGCTTGTCCCCATTATCATCATCCTCATCTTCGTTCTCGGGGATGACCCTCTTAAATCCTGCGAGCGCAAGCACCTCTTTAAGACGCTTAACAAGCACCACGTCTTGGACAAGATCTTCCATGCCCTCCGGGACACCGACATGCACCGTTTTGAAGTCATTAGTATCGGTATCCGGTGCCGTCAGCGCACGATACTCTCCTTCTAGAATGTCCCGCGTACGAATGGAGACACTCGCACTTCCGCTCTCCCTTGTGTACTCGTCAATAAGCTCCTCCGCAGTCATCCCCTCATCTTCGAGCTGATCATCAAGCTTGATGGATAGATATTCCGCTACCTTCTTGAGATCACCGTCCTTTTTGGCTATTGTTTTAGCTATCAAATCGAGATGCTCGTCGAGCAGTTTGCTTCTATAGCTGGGTATCGTTAGGGCGCTATAGTTGACCGGATAGTAGACATTGGAGGCGCCGCGCTGGAGAACACGCATCTCACCACCACAGCCATTCGGATCCTTGTCATCTCTTCTATTGCCGACCCACGGCCTCATACCAACGCAATAATGAGGGTTGATAGCACCTTTGGCGGTAGAATTCACCAGCGAACGCTTTGCCCCACACTCTTGGCAGATCACAACTATAGAGTCTAACCCACCAATTTGTGAGGAGAACTCGATCTTCATCTTCGGGTAACGGCTTTGTTTTTCTAGACACTCCCCATATCGGTTTGAATCGCTATGATGCACCCAGAATTCGTAGGGAAAGTCCTCTATGTGGCCGTGCTCGCAAGCTGCGACAAACCGCGAAGGAATGAGTTCCCCATTGCAGTTTGGGGATGAGCACTTCTGCTGTTGACGCCCACTACCTATGATCCAGTACGGCCCGAGCCGTCCGCATTTCGAGCAGTAATACCAATATGGAAAGCGCATGGCCCGAACTACGCCATCGCTTATGTAGTAGTCATCCGACGCTCTTGGCATTTTGAAGCATTTGACGCCAAGCATCGTCCCCAGACGCGGCTCCCTGATTATTCGCGGATCCTCCCAGTAATCACATGCACCCATGATGACCGAGACTTCAGGCATATCAACAAGTGCACCGGGACCATATGTCATCAGCAAATGACTTTGCCTGAGCGCACCTACCTTTTTACGTTTTCCGAGATAAGAACGCGTCGAGGAGTTGTGTTGCGAACTGAATTCCATAATCTACTCCGTTATATATACGTTTGACGACGGTTCAACATTTCTCATGCTGTTCATAGTCCGGAAGCGATCGTCTTCCAAGTCTCGCTTAAGAAGCGAAGGCTTCCTTTTTTGCTCATCCCAGTACACGAGATTACCAAGGGCTGCACGCTCTTCCCACTCTTTCGCAATCTCCTCGAGTTCCTCCCGGACAGATGCACTTTCCCTCTCGTCAACCACGTTGACCCTGTCTATGATGTAGCGCATTATCTGTTCCACCCCGTCTAGGCTCCGCCTGAATTTCGACGCCGCTCCATTTTCTGAAAGCCCATCGATGAGATACCTGCACAGAACCACAAAGGCGGTGTGTAGGCCACGATCCCTAGCACGATCAGAATAAGGTGTCACGCTCGTAGATTCAACGCCCTTGTAGAGGGCATTGTGGAATCGCAAGAACTGCTCGTAATGAGAGCGATCGCGCGAGCGGGAAGCATTCAGTACCGTGATGACTATACCCGGGTTTCTCCTCCCGACACGGCTCGTTGCCTGTATGTATTCGGAGTTCGACTTCGGCTGACTATTTACCACCATAGCCCCTAGTCGAGACACATCGACGCCCACGGATATCATGTTCGTTGCCAATACGAACGAGTAGGCATCAAACCTATCGTCTGGCGAATACGACGCTTCGAGAGAGTGAATCGATTCCACTATCTCAGAATTGTTTTTGCGACTCGTAAGCTCCAGAACCCTGTTGTGCTGCTCCTTTGGGTTTACCCCTGGATAGACATCTGATAGCTTGGCATCGGCAAGATAAGAGAATCGAGTCTGAACATGATCGACCGTCGCAGTCAGCGCCGCGCCCAATTCACGTAAAGTACAGAAATACCCAACGATTGTCCAGTAGGCATCGACAACTTCGTCCGAGAAACCGGCAACTTCAAGATAGCGCGTAGCAAACAAGAGCGACGCGAGTGTCCTGATGAGGGCAGTTGTCCGAGTTGTCCCCGCCCCCATTATCCCCAGGTAAAGTCGACTGGGCTTGTCTCGTGGTGATGCCTCGACAGCAAAGAAGGAGTCGCTCATATCAATGCCCTGCGGCGGAAACTGCGAGTGTCCCTCAGCGTAGAGAGAGCGAATCTGATCTTCCGCGTTTCTCACAGTCGCTGTCGAAGCGACTATCTTTGGGCGTACCCCATTCTTTGTACACAGATAATCAATGGCGCTTTCGTAGAGTCCCACTATGGTCCCAAGAGGACCAGAGATAAGGTGCAGCTCATCCTGAATAATGAGCTCAGGCGGGGCAACATCAACGCCAATGCCAAACAACCGTGACGTCTCTTGCTTCTTTGGCAGCTGAGCAAACTTATCAACCGTAGCGACTATGAAAGAGGGTAGATGCTCGTATATCGATTCGTCAACCACATGTAACGGGAGGCCCGGGGCATCATGATATACGCACTCGTCATTCGGGCATGTGATATACATCCTGAGCGACTTCTTATCAATGAGATAGTTCGTCGCACCAAGCTCGGTTCCGCACCAAGGACAAACGGTAACCTGCACGGGGTTTGCCTTGCCTGCCCCTAATGCTTTACCATTCTGGAGATCAAATAGCGATTCATACGCCTCGTCGATTCGGTTAGGAGTGAGAGTACCGCCCACCCACAGACCAATCGATATCTCTTCACCGCCGAGGCCTTCTTCTTTCCGAATTTGTTCACATGCAGCCACCATAGTGGAGGCGCGCTCAAACTGCTGAATAGTAAGGAGTCTTAACGTATACCTCATTATCACGGTAACGCCCGATGCATCCCGATTCCGTATGCGCCTTAAGAATATACAAAAAGCGGCGATGCCTAGGTATGCCTCCGTTTTTCCTCCGCCGGTCGGGAACCACAGGAGATCGGCAATTCTCCTCTCGTCACATTGTGGATCCGAGAACGAGTTGAGCTCTTGGAGGATAAACGCCAACTGAAAAGGATACCAAGCAATCGAGTCTCTTCTAAAGGGGCGATCAGACTTCACGCAAGCTCGCTCCCATTGAAGCAACATCGCTTTGTTTGCGAGCCTAAATGCTTTATATGTATCAGAATCATTTCGAAGCATTTCGACTGCTTGCAGCAGACGATCGCGCGTCTTTCGACAGCGCAAGATATTACGTCGTGCGGCCTCATGATACTTTGAGTCAAGCCCGAAGAATCGCGCCTCAGTATCATCAATCCATCCGCCATACTCCCCAACGAACTCCTCGAGATTCCTGATGACCTCTTCCTTGTCTCCGCCAACAAGATAGCTCATCTTGAAGACATCCATGCCATCCGACGGTCTCGGCATCATCTGGTGAGTAGCACACCAAGGAATAATCTTTGTGGATATCCATGAGGGAACGGGCTTGCTAAGATCCCAGGCCACCGAGCATCCATGCCCTTGCGCATAGCAGCCGGCTGATCGGTAGAGTAACTCCAACTCCGCAAGCTCTGGATCGTTGCTTAGTTTTCTTCTCCAATCGATATCGACAAACCCACCTTCGCCGTCAAGGCGTATGATTATGTGGGGCTGAAATAATGTCTCCGACGCATTCTTTAGCCTCGAACGCACGGCGTTCACACGATTGGCAAGCGTGACAGTGACCGCACGCGCTCCATAAGCATTTGGCTTTCGGACAGTTACGTATATTTCGGCACGAGAGCCTATATCTTTTCTTGTAGTCCCCACCGTGATTGGAAGTGAAAGGTCACAGGTATGGGGCTCACGACGAAAACGGAGCTTATCCTCTCTTCCGTCATGCTCAACCAACTCGCCATCCACTTCCTCGTAAGTCGCATAGGCAACAGACAGATTTAGTCTGGAATGACCGCGCACAGCAAATGTAAGACCCATAGACGACGGTTCAAATTGGTTGGAAAGCGAAATGGGGGCATCAAGGGGCTCCTCGGAGCCTTCCAGCAGACTCAGGTCCTCCTGCTCGGAATCAGCCCCACTGCTTCTTCTGGGATACAACTTTCCCAATATATAATAACTCGTAGGAAATCCTTGGATGACCTCGTCCTCCTTTACTGGACCGACGAGATCCTTCTCAAGGATGTCGACGACGATGTCTCGCGCCTCGTAAAACTCATCATAGCCCACAGCTACCCCCTAATAGCCCTGAGAATTGTCAACGCGGGCAAATCCACCCAAGGTAAAACCGTACCAAATTGCATAGTCTCCAAACACCCGAGCCGTTTTCGGCGCGGTGCCGCTCTTCCCCACACAAGATATGACCTTATCGATGTACACCTCATCAAATGCTTCAGGGAGATACTTAAGAGGACTTCCGACCACTTCTTCACTATAATCTTCATAACATTCAATAAATCTGCCTGTTGTCCTCCCGAGAACCATGCCGTCATCCGTCTCGATGTCATAAGTTACTGCCCCCGTCTCAGATACTGACTCGGGTAAACAGAGCCTAATTTCCATGCCCTCGAGCGCACCTGACACCGCCAGTCGTCTCAAATCAGGAGTGCTCAGAAGCGATGTCTGATCGATATCTGTGGAGTTGCGTAGCTCAATGTGAGTAAGTCGCTTCCTTACGCGTCTTTTCAAAACTGTCTTCTTGGGAGAGCTGACACGATAGCACCTGTCACCCTCTTGTTTTATCTTGAGACCCCTATCGCCACTCTTTTGCAGCAGCGTCCCTAGACGCGCTCTGCTAAGCGCAACATAAGCCACTTTTTGTTCGTCAAGGTTCCTAGAACTCGAGGCGGACATCAGGTCATCGCTCATCAGCCATACATGGTCAAATTCACGCCCTTTAGACCCATGAATGGTGCTTATCGTGATACCTGAGGTAACGCTTTTTGTCGCGGCGAGCGATTCGGGCACAATTTCTTCATTCATGGCACGAAGAAGGTCTTCGACTTTGTATCTCTTGCCCTCCGCCTTTGCCCCGCGCAGAGATGTAAGACCGATCCATGAACGGATCGACTTCTCAAAGGAGAGCCCCTTGCATTCGGCAGCATAAATGAAGCCATCCTCGTCAATGGTGACATGGTCATAGTCCATGAAGACATCAGCCAGCAGTCTCGACCAGAACGCTTCTCGCTCTGCCCTAAGAAGGGTATGCGGTACGCTATGCTTGTAAAGCAGTGAGCTTATTGAGACAGCCTGCGCGTTCGTTCTCGTCAGTATTCCCAACGTACCATCAAGCTTCTCTTTTATTGATGACAGACCCAATGACCGAAGCTCGCGTTCGGGTTCACCAAGGTTGGCAAGAATTTCGGTTATTTGCGAGCTCGCAGACGGCACATCTCGCTCTAGTATGCTTCTTCGCAGCGAGTCCAACGAATACGGAAGCTTTACATTTTGCCTGTAGTTCCTTTCAAGGGTTACAGGCTCGAAACCACCCATCTCTTGCACGCTGTCATAGAAAGCCTCCGAGTTGTGTGCCTTACCTACTTGATAGTCATATACCGACTGGCATCTATCGCCCAACAACGTAATGCCACAATCCTTTGGCAGGCTTGAGATTAGAGCAAGCACGAGCCTCGCTCGCGAACCGACCAGGTCTTGGGTTTCATCCACAATGAGATGCTGGCATTGACACACCAACTCCGGATGGTCTCGAAACAGCTTCGCCGCAGCATTAATCCTATGGTCATAATTCATCCCTCCGATTTCGCTGCGCCCTAACCACCTCGGCTCATTAGCCTTGGTCCAATAAAGCAATCGTGTGCAAAACTTATCAAAAGTCGTCACATCAATCGCCTGCCAGTTTCCAGCCAGCTCGTTACCAAGAGCCGCCATCTGCAAACGGTCCCTGATAACCTGAACCGCCGCACGAGTAAAACTCATCACCATAATCGATCCGGGGTTAATCTCTTGCACATCAAGCATATATTTGAGCTTCTCGATGAGCGTATGCGTCTTGCCCGTACCCGGCCCAGCAGTCACATATAGACGTGCAGGTGGTTTTGCTTCAACTATCACTGCTTGCTGTTCATCGTAGTGCTTTGGAAAATAAAGCGGCGCGATTCGCCATTCATCGGCAGGATTGTCATCGCCGGTCGGGTTCTCGTCTTCAACGTCATCCGCAACCACATCGACTGGCTCAGACGTAACCTCGAACAAACCGTCCGGAACATTGATTTCCGCAAGTCCGTCTTCCGGAGCCAAAAGTTCTCGTTCATCCTGATCTGAATCTAAGGGAGCTAGTTGCTCTTCGGACCCTGATTCATCGGGCTCCAAATGAGAAGACGCGGGAATCACAACCCCCGGACGACAGCGTTGAATCCCCGAGCATCTCCAATTCTCACAGAGACAGACGACCCGCATCTCGCCATCGACTAGACGCGTGCCCCATGGGTAATCGCCCTGCTCGGCATAAATGCAATGCTGGCCTTTACGATGCTGCCACTTCTGCAATTTGTTAAGCAGGCTACCTCTGGTCGCGTTGTACTTCCATAGAGCTTCAAGTGCAAAAGGGTCGGATATGCTGTCAAGAAACTCTCTATCTCGGACAATCTGAGTCCCCGTGTCCAACGGGAAAATATTACTTCTGAACTCTAGGCTCGATCGGTCACTCATGTCGGCGACCAATCTCTAAGTCCATAAGAGAGCTTAAGGTTGTGGTATTCCCACACCCTAGCGTCGCGGTCTGGGCGCATGCTGCTCTTCATCCTTACACGGAACACAAGATCTCGATCAATCTCCGCATCGAGCCTCAGTCGTTCCTCCAAGAAGCGGTAACCGGGGATATCGATATACTTGAATCGTCGCTCACTAGAATCTATGTCTTGACTCCCAGAGAAGACGACCCTCAAACTCTCCGACGTGTCTGTGATACCGAAGTCAATACTCTTGTGCCAGCCTTCGATGACATCGCCGACGCTAAGGAGCGGGTAATATGAACCGTCAGCCAAGATGATGCCAACATTCTGCGCCGCCGTGTATCCACCAGGCTTATTCGACAACAGTGAAGCACCCCGACTAATGCTCCACACCGTTTCGTCTGGAAAGAATAGCTTCTCACCAAAACGTCTTTCCATCCGTTCATATAGCGGACCAAGGTTACTTGATCCCCCAACCAGTACGACACGATCTATGTTCCCTTCCGGCTCGCCCGATTCGACGATCGCTTTGTCTAGGCACGCAACGGCTTTGTCTACGGTTGAAGACACTACCTCTTCAAACCATTCATAGGTGATGAGTCGCCTTACTACGCCAAGATTCCCATATCTGTTTAGAGTAATCTTAACGTCATCTTCTTCACTCAGCGCTCGCTTTGCACGTTCGCATCTGACAATGAGCATGTCCCGGTCGCGAGGATTCATCTCGTCGAACCCGACTTGCATACCTTTGTCGCGAGCGATAAGGGCATGAACCTTCCGAGCGATGAGTTCGTCGATATAGTCACCAGCAATTGGCATACCACTAGTTGCGAGCTCAGTAAGCTGTCCGTTGGAATGCTTAAGAATAGATACGTCGAGGGTACCACCGCCCCAATCAAAAATCGCGACATGCTCGTCACTTTTCAGCTCGTTATAGTTTGCAAAAAACGCTGCTGTTGGCTCACTGACGAGCGCTTCTGCCTTGATTCCCGCATTGTCTGCAGCATCTCTTAAAGTCTTACGCGCCGTCGAGTTAAGTCCGATCGGAATGGCCAAGGTAGCCTCGGCAAATTCGTCTCCACGATTGACCACAGCCTCCTTGAGAGCCTTGAGCACTTCCGTTGCGATATCGACAACATTCCATTTCCGCCCCGCAATAACCCTGTTCCACGAAGCATCATCCAACAGGCTCTTGATTGACGGTATGCATTCACATGAGCCCTTAAGCTCAGCACGCCTGTTCCATGCGTCGCGCCCAGTGTGTATCTCGCCCGTCTCACAATCTATGGCCACAATCGAGGGTATGGGACGTCCTTCATCATCCCCATACGATACGAACTCGCCAACCCCTGACGTGGTTATGTATTGCACAACCGAACTGTTCGTCGTACCGAAGTCAATTCCAAAGTTTTTACCCAGAGCCATAAGAACGTCCCTATAGGTTGATTCCGTTGGAAGCTAGAATATCAAAGACATTTTTCAGTTGCTCTCGCATGTTTTCGCCTAGATCAGCATCCATCGGCAAATCCGCCGCATCGAGGTAGTCCCTGTATTCGACTTTCAGCTCACTCGCTAGCCTCTTTGAGGACTCGTCAGCCTCACGAGCATCGCGCCGGTCAATCACGGATAGCATCTCTTCGGCAGCGCTCAGTTCGCTCGAAAGCGATTCGTTCGCCTCTCTAATAGAGATCGCTTCGGATTGCAGAGCCGCATAATGCTCACTGAGACCAGAAAGCTTCTCATTCAATGAACAAATCTCGCGACGCGCCTCTTTGACTCTTGATTCAGATTGAGACAGCGCGGATGCCAAGCGTCGATTTTTGGCGCGCAACTTCTCGTTTGCCTCCATTAGCTCATCGTGCTCACTCTTGTAAGCTATGAGAAATGCCTGAACCAATCGCATATCGATAGCACCGTCGGTATCGGTTGCAGACCCTACGGTTTGAGCGGGAGATTCGCGTATGTCTGATTCCGCAACACTCGCGGACGGCTCCTTCTCTGAACCCCACGCGGAGGTCGCCACTGGCTTAATCCGACTAACACGAACTGGTCTCTCCACCAACGCCCGCCTAGCTTCGCGTCGCGCCTCTTTCGCGGCAGTCTCCTCAACATCCATGACCTCAGGCTCGCTCGGGCTTCTTTCGTCCCGAACATCTGGCTTAACCGAAGGGGCGGTCATTGTTGTGCCTGAACCTCCGGAAGTCGCCTGATTCTCGAGCCAAGCAAGAAACTTGACTGCCGCATCGAACTCAGCTCTTTTGATCTTTGTGTTTTTCGCATAGGCTTCAACTGGATTCCTCAGCACTGCGAGAACCGCCGCCGCATCCTTACTTCCTATCTTTGCGTTTTCGTCAATCTCCTTTTTCACAAGAGGCCTTATCAGCATCTTCGGTATAGAATCATCCTCACAGAGTCATTGGAAGTTGGGGCAGGAAGCTCTAAAGCAAGTAGGTTTATCGCGACTTTGAGCGCAATTCCCTGATCATTGATTCTCGTGGGTTTCGCCGTAAAGAAAGAGACGTAAACGGTCTCGCTATCCATATCTACGGCATACCGATACAATGGCTCACCAGCCGCGAATTGAAACCCATCGTATAGCATACCTACGGTTTCATCGTTGACGCCAACCATTTTTACATAGGCTATCCAAGCATCCGTAAACTCCTTTGCTTCAAGCATGCTTGCTCCGCCCTTGCCCTTCTTTGCGGCAATGAGTTTTGCGAGCTTCGCTCGTTGAGCATCAGTATTAGAATTCGTTAACTCACTATCACTCATGCAGAATCCTTTCGTAAAAGTTCTCTATCGTGAGGAATGATAGCAGATGAGATTATGCAGAAAGCTCGTTCAGGACAATGCTTATCCCACGCCTCACGATGGACGATTGCTCATTTTGAGTCGAGTATATTATTCCATGGCCCCTGTCGCCCAAGAAGCATATGGACAGAAAGTGATGCCGGAATTGCACCACCAGTCTTACGACGGGACAGAACGGATACCACAGAGAGAGCGAAAGGTCAACGCGAAAGCACCAGAAGGTCGCCCGCTCACCTTGGCCAACAGACACATAACACTTTCAGGCATGGATCGACCCAATCAGCCGAACGCATCTGCTATGCTAAGCCTTGGCGGGATTCAAGAGAGGAATGGGAAGATGAAGGACAGCGTGCCGAGCAAGGCGGACCGCCGCCAGATCCAGAGGACGATACGGATACTCGACGAGTTCGAGCGACAGCAGCGCACGCGGCCGCAGCCCATCAACCCGCAGGCCAGCTTCAACGCGGCGAACGCCCGCAACGCGCTCGTGAACTACCTCCTATCTTACGACCTGTAGACGTCAGGGACCACAGCGGTGAAAGGCGGATTGACCGTGAACGAGAAGAGGGGCCTCTCGGCCAGAATCACGAACAACTCTCCCGTCGTGGTGGGGTTCGTGTTCATCTGTGTCGTCGTCCAAATCGTAAGCACACTCACGGGCGGCGCGAGCACGCAGGTACTCTTCACGTCGCGCATCGGGCCGCTGAGCGACCCCCTCACGTATTGGTGCCTCGTGTCGCACATCTTCGGACACATCAGCTGGGACCACCTCATCGGCAACATGAGCTACATCCTGCTCTTGGGCCCGCTGCTGGAGGAGAAGTACGGCTCCCCCAGGTTCGTTGGAATCATTCTCGCAAGCGCCCTTGCCGCGAGCATAGCGAACATCGTGCTCCTGCGAACCACCATCGTCGGCGCAAGCGGCGTCGTCTTCACCTTTATCCTGCTCTCCTCAGTCACCCAAGTCCGTGAGGGGGAACTCCCCCTCACCTTCGTCCTCGTGGCCGCTCTCTACTTCGGGCAACAGATATACGGAGCAATCTTCGTTCGCGAGCACATAAGTTACCTCGGCCACATAGCGGGCGGAGTCGTCGGTGCAGCCCTTGGCTTTCTGCTGTCCGGCGAGACGACTGCCAAGCAGCCCAACGGCATCTTCTAGGCGGAGTGAGATGCAGTTGGGCAGGCATGGAGCCAACTTGCGAACAGATGGAGAGACTACGATACGGCGACAAGTTATATCACTAGACAACATAAGCACTTCTACATAGCACGGTGTTTTACAATAGCCCAGAAGGTAGATCGCAGTCTTGGTGATTCCGCTATAAGGAGTATGTCAGCCATGAGATACACCAGTAGATACTCGTCGCTATCATACCCAACCAATTGGGGGTTAACGTAGTGCCCTGCCAAGGCGAACCACTCTCCCTCACACAATCAGGATTCACCCTGCGCGAGACCGTCGCCTATCCCAACAGCGGGACGAGCTTCTTCTTTGTGCGTGACGACACGGCCGTCATCATCGACGACGGCATCTGCGACCCGCCGCCCGACGGCAGAGCTTTCGACTACTCCCTTGTCACCAGCAAGCAAAACGCCTACGTCGCCGAGTACGCCCACACCTATCGCCTCTTGCGCGAGGACACTAGCAACCTCGGCCGATGGCTGGCTCCACCCGACGACAACTACACCGTCGAATTACAACACCTATCCGCTCACCGTCCTGCCGACCGTGCGAACCTTGCCGACGCCTCTCCCCTTGAGCGAAAGTTCGAGGAGCATTTTGCCAACGTCTACGGCGGCGGGAGTGAGCGCTTCCTCACCCGCGAGTACGGCATCACCGACCTCGACGGCCACACCCGCTTCATCGACTACGCCATCCGCACCAAGCGCGGCATTCTTGGCATCGAGGAGAACGGCGTCTCTTATCACCACCCGCAGATTATCGGCACGCAGCGCTATCGCGAGCAGCTCCTCAAGCAGAACTCCTGCCAGCGCCTCGGCATCAAGCTCTTCCGCTTCTCCACCGAGGACATCCGCTTCGCCGGGCGGTTCGAGGATGACATCCGCTCCTTCTTTGGCCCCACTACCAGCGACTTCATCGATACGGGCATCGTGGTCAACCGACCCTTCGAGCTCTACGAGCACCAAGAAGGCGCCCTCGAAGAGATGGCCAAGCGTCGCGCCGACGGCACAAAGAGCTTCTTGGCGGTTCTTCCCACCGGCACGGGCAAGTCGCACATCGTGCTCGAAGACCTTGCCCGTTTCGCGCAGACAAAACCATCCATGAAGGCCCTTGTCTGCGCGCCAAGCACGACCATCGTCGAGGACTGGCGCACTCGAATATTCGACACCCTCCCCCACCTGCGCGAACGCATTCGCGTATGCACGTACGGCTGGATTTGTCGGCACTACGCGGAGTTCTCGCCCGACCACTTCGCCTACGTCATCATCGACGAAGCACACCACGCCGTGGCCCCCGCCCTCAAGAGGGCCATCCAGCACTTCGACCCCGACTTTCTCGTCGGCCTCACCGCCACCGACCAGCGCCCGGACAAGAAGCGCCTCGAAGAGGTTTTCGGCTCCTATCGCGTGGGCCTCTCTCTGCCCGAGGCGATGGAGAAGGGCATCGTCGCCACGGCGCGGGCCTTTCGCATCGAGACGAACGTCGACCTCAGCCGCGTGCGCGTCAACGGGCGCGAGTACGTCAACGCCGACCTGGAGAAGACCATCCGCGTGACCTCGCGCAACGAGCTCATAGTGGACGTGCTGCGGCGCTACTTCACGGAAGGAGCGGCCGGCAGGCGCCAAGGGGTCGTCTTTTGCGTGAACGTGCGCCATGCCAGGGAGATGGAGCGTCTTCTCAATAGCGCCGGCATATCCGCGAAGGCGATCAGCGGGCAGACGCGCAACGTCCAGCGGGTCATGGAGGACTTCCGCGCGGGTCGCATCCGCTTCCTCTGCAGCTGCCAGACGATATCGGAGGGCTGGGATTATCCTGAGCTCGGGATCCTCGTGATGGCCCGCCCCACGCTCAGCCGCGTGCTCTACCTGCAGCAGCTCGGCCGTGGCCTGCGGCGCACGAGCACGAAGCGCGACGTGTTCGTCGTCGACGTGGTGGACGAGTACGGGGCCATGGTGCGGCCCTGTTCGCTGCACTCCGTCTTCCAGAACCCGTACTACGTGCCGTTCGGCGACGTGCTGCGCCGCGACTACGAGCCGGGCGAGTGGGTGGAGGTCGACGGCATCCGCGAGCGCGTGGAGCGCGTCGTCCCCGTGGAGGTCGCCTCGTTCGCGGAGAGGTACGAGGGCTGGCTCAGCGTCGAGCAGGTGGCGCGGGACTTCTTCGTGAACACGGGCACGATCAACAGCTGGATCAGGGGCGGGCGCATCGAGCCGAGCGTGTCGTTCCCCTTCGGCAGCAGGACGGTGCACCTCTTCAGCCCCGGGGACGTGGCGGCCATACGGGAGCGCCTGCAGATCCCCGTGCACGACGACGAGACCATCCGCGACGACTTCCTCGCCTTCCTCGAGGAGCGCGACTACTCGCTCTCGTACAAGATGCCGTTCTTGCTGTCGTTCCTGGAGCGCATGGACCCCGCGACGGGGGCGGCGAACATCGACGGCGTGCTCGACGGCTACGCGGCCTTCTACCGCAACCGGCTCGCACGTGGGCTGCCGGTCGACCGACCGAGCTGCCCGTACACGGCGGAGTTTCTTGGCGACCGGCGCGCCGTGCGCGACTCCATGCTGAGAAACCCCTTCGAGAAGTTCGAGCGCAAGAGGTTCATGTACTACTCCCGCGACCTCGGCGAGATCGCGCTCAACCACGCGCTGCTGGCGCGCATGGGAGACGCCGACTGGGAGCGCGTCCGCGAGCAGATGCGCGCCGACCTGGAGGACTACTACGCGCGGGTGTGACGAGGTGATAAGCCAAAAAACCGTCCAACCAAGACTCGGTGGCATGCCGATAGCGACTAACGAAGTCGTCAGCAAGCCAGCCGCCAGTTCCTACGCTGTCCTTATCCTCTCTACGAGCTCAAGCGTTTGCAACGGCAGTCCTACGTTGCACATAGCCCTCGTCTCCGCCTCCCAACCTCCGCATCGCCATGTCGAGATTGCGTCTGCTGTTGGGCTTCTTCGCTACCATCCAAGCTCCTCCTTGAGCTCATCCTCCTCGACTGCGGTGACATATCCCTCGGCCCTCGCACGTCGAGCCGCCTGCCGCAGACGCTCGGTCATGACCGAATCTCTGCAAGCCAGTATGGCCCGACACACGCGTTGGCAGGACACGCCCTCGTATTTCGTCAGTCTCTCTCTGTCGGGCGCCCGCACGATGACGACCTCCTTGGGAAGCCTCCTGCGTACCCTTCTGGGCGTTGCGACAAAGATGCGGTCGGGGTTCGTGGGCGCAAGTCCCAGCAGGGCGATGACGGACTCGCCCCAGAGGTAGGCACCCACGCCCACGCGCGCCACCGCCAGAGCGTAGGAATCCGCCTCGCTAGGAACGTAGCGGGCAAGGCGGTACACGCCGTTGCCCAAGGCCTCCAGCCTTCCACGCCTCGCAAGCTTTACGAGCTCAATTCCCGGCACGCCGAGTCCCGCAGCCTCCGTCGTGGTGATGAGGTAGTGGGCATCCACCGCCGCCTCGTATATGTCATCGTAGTAACTCATGCCAAAAGTATACCACTTCCGGTATACTTTTGGCAGAATCATTTCTGTTGAGATCACTCACAATATGTCAAAGGTCGCTTGAAAATGTAAGTGCAAAGGTCCTAGGGTAAGTGCAAAGGTTGCGATAAGCCCTATGATCGTTCGGGCGCCACGCGCGAATCCGCAGGCATGAGAAGCCTCCCGGCGTGGCATAATTTCATTGCTGAAGCGCCATTGGCGCAGAGGTTCCAAGCGCCGGGGGCGGTCCCGGCGTTTTTTCATCTGGGAGGCGTCGCGTGAAAGCACTGTCGATCTTTTACGACGAAGCCGGCCAGCAAGACATGTCCGCAGGGTACCATCTCATCACCATGGTATCGCACGGCCAAAACGCGCCCATCGATATCCATGTGGAAGACTGCCAGAGAAGACTCACTGCACACCAGTTGCCCGACATCCCGTTTCACATGAAGGAGCTCATGCACGGCCATGGAGACTGCGAGGGAGTCGGCCTCTTCGACGCCTTCGTAGGGAGGCTTCCCATCCAGTACCAGACGTTCTTCTACTCCTCCTACGACACCACCGGCACTACCCTCTCGGCGCGCATGGGAAGGAACATCGTCAACTTTGCGCCGACCGTCTCGACTGGCTCCATTCGTTCGACGCGGCGCCGGCGTATTACGATCAGGGAAATCCAAACGTTTGGATTTTGGAGGCCAGACCGAGGTGTTTTAACGCCTTAAGAAACGGGACTCCCGTCCAAACGCAGGAAAAGGCTACCATTCCATCCGGTCGAAGCGTCGCCTCGGGTCCTCGCGCGCATCCCCCAAGAAGAGCATCGAGAGCTCGTGCAGGCGCTCGTCTGCCACCAGATAGATCACCTTCGTGGTCCGAGGCACCGGGTAGCTGCGACAGGGCACCGGTGGCCTGGCAGCCTCGTACTGCGGGTCGTAGCGGCGCGCGAGTCCCGGATTCGACGCCAAGACATCGACGGAACTCTCGACCCGATCGTAGGTGACGTCGGGAAGCTCAGCCAGCTGCTCGGCGAACTGGCGCGCGTAGCGCACGTCCCAGGCGCTCACGACGTAACCCTTGAGGCCCGCATCGCGCGGGCCTCCTCGCGGGTGACGACGTCGCCCGCCGCAACGTCGGCCAGTCCACGCCTGATTCCGTCGGCCACCGAAAGCTCGTAGGCCCGCGCCGCACGCTCGGCCGAGCTCATGGCGGAGAGGGAGAAGGGGATGGCCCGCTCCCGCACGACCGCCCGGGCGAAGATGCCGATAGCGGTCGAGGGCGGCAACCCTATTTCATGGCACACCTCGGTGAAGTCGCGCTTGAGGTCGTCCTCCATGCTGATGGTCATCGCCATGGTATGCTCCGTTCATATATGCTCAACATCTATTGAGTACGTATTATACCCTTACTTGACATCTTTCACGCCATGCATCTCCACGCAACTGTGGTATAAAGGCATTGGCAGCGCGAACGCGCGGCTATCAAGCGCCAGGGGTTTTCCCTGGCATTATTGTTTTGGAGGGCACCGTGCCAGAGGTCGGCATCTTCATCGGCGAAAACAGCACCCGGGAAGGCTCCTCGTCTCTTTTAGTGCGTTCGTACGTCGTCTGCCCATAAACGGACGCCATACACGATACGTTCTCGTACGCGCTCGCAAAAGACGCGACGCTCTACAAAAGTTCGAGTATTAGGGAGTTCAGGCTCGCCCAGGTTGCCGACTACCTATGCGCGCTTGAGCTAACGGCGATCAAATATCAAAGAAAAGAAGCGACGCCAACTGGCATCCGCTTCTTTGGTGACAAGCGCTCATTCAGAAAGAACTACCTGAGGCAGGCACGGAGGAAGAAAATCAACTAGCACCGTTGTCTCCGCCCGCTTTCATATTGTCAGAAGAAAGACCAGCTTCACACAGTATTCCTTTACTCTCCGTGATTGGGGAAACGCTTGGAGGCGACGCTCGACATGGCCAAGGTCACGACCAAAGGCCAGATAACCATACCAAAGGCGATACGCCAGATACTCGGGATCGGGACCGGCGACAAGGTGCTGTACTACGACCTCGGCGATGGCTCGGTGGCGATGAGGAGCGCGAGGCTCAGCGCCCTGCGCGAGCTCCAGGGCGCATTCGATGGCGCGGCCGAGGAGGCCGGCCTCGAAACCGAGGAGGACGTCGTCGCGCTCGTGCGCGAGGTCCGTCGCGACATGGCGGGCCGCTAGACGCGCGTCATGCACGATACGAACGTCCTCATCTCCTACGCCATCTTCGGGTCGGGAACCATTGCGAGGGTGGTCGAGGACGTCGCCCTGAACCACGAGCTGATCCCGCCCACCTACGTGATTGACGAGTTCCGAGAAGTCGTGGCAAGGAGGTGGCCGGCCAGGTCGGTCGCTGTGGAGCGGTTTCTCGCTCGCGCACCTTTCGAGACGGTGGTCACGCCCAAGCTCATCGAGGATGGGCTGTTCGAGATACGCGACGAGCTCGACTACCCGGTGCTGTACTCTGCCGTGGTGGGCTTCGCCGACGTCCTCGTGACGGGCGACAAGGATTTCGCCGACGTGGACGTGGAGAGGCCGGACATCGTCACCCCCGCCCAATACCTCGAGCGCTACGCAGGCTCACCTAGGTGAGGGCGAGCATTCCGCGAGGCGCGGACAGCGTTTCGCGCCGGCGGAAGAGGCCCTACAGGATCGGGTACCACGACCTGATCCGCGCACCGTTTCGGCAATCACGAGGGCTCGCCCGCAGATCCCGTGCACGACGACGAGACCATCCGCGACGACTTCCTCGCCTTCCTCGAGGAGCGCGACTACTCGCGTGTGCGTGGCAAATGGGGGACACACCTCCAGCATCAAGCGCGCAGCGTCCGCGTGCCCAGCGAGGTATGTCCCCCATTTGCCGCGCGGGTGTGAGCACGTCCGCAGAACTTCTCCCCAACGCGCTTCACACTCGATGCCAACCGCCACCAAGCAACACTTACCTCAGCAAATCCCCCAACGAAAGCTCGCCCGAAGAGCGGTTTCGATGCTCGTCGTACTCGCGTATTGCCCTTGTGAGCATCTCGACAGTCCAGTATGAATCAAGGAAATCCCGGCTCTTGATATCGCGAAGCCCCAAACCTCCCTTGCAGAATTCGCTCGGCCGAAGTTGTCTGTTCTTCCTAGACTCTCTCAGCCATCCACCATACGCCCCCTCCGCATGAATTGTGAGCATCTCAATCTCCGGACGAGTGTAAAAGCTCTCCACCGCGCATGATTCAGCCCATCGTCGTGGCAGCACAAAGCGCCCAGCTCGGCTATCGACTATGCGCGCTAAGAGCAAGCCAGATGCGCCGTCGGCAACATAACTCGTGCCAAAGAATCTCTGCGCTATCTGCTCCGCTTTACGCAATCGCGTGTATGGCGTGAAATAGATTGGGTCCTCGACCACGCGCTCGCGCGGCACTGCAAGACGGCCACCTTCGTGGAGTTTACTTATGATGACCTCCTCGGCGGTACCCTCGCACGAGAACAAAACGTATTTGGACGCGAGGTCCCTCGCAACGTCACGCCCGCCCATCGACATACCTCTTCACGTAATCGCGCATCGCGCGCACGTCGGGATAACGGGGCATGGTCCCCTTTATGAGGTCAGAGAGTACCACCTCGCTCTTCTTGTTCTCTATCCGTCGGACGCGATCGGAATACTTCACCACCTCGGTCCTTTGGTCCTCGCCCCGTACGAGAAGGTAGATGTTGTCCTTGCGATGAAGAGCGTCCAACAGCTCTGGATAGTGCGTAGTGAAGATGAGCTGGGCACCATGTGGATTTGTGACGGGCGAAACGAACAGGTCGATGATGGTGGCCACGAGCGAGCGGTTAATCGCCTCCTCCATCTCGTCCACCAGGAGATAGCCCCCGCACGAAAGCACCTCCATGGCGCGATTCACCATCTCGGATCCGAACACCGTTCCTCGCGAGAGCAGCATCGCAGCCACGTTTCGATCCACTATGCGGGCACGCTCTCCCTTGAACTGCAAGGTGTACACCTCGTTCTGAGAATCCCAGTCCAAGCGTTCCACGCTCGAGTCGAAGGCTTGGACTACTGGGGTCGCAAGCGTCTCCGTGGGAAGCTCCCTCCCGGGAGACGAGACGCGCGACCGCACCCTCCCAGTTACGAGGGACACAATGGAACGATCGTCCCCCAGAAGCCTCAGTTCCGACTCAGTGAGGGCGGAATCGCCATGCCTGCGACGAACCACGACCGCAGCCTCCCTGAATGCCCGCGAATCTCCGATCATCCTGCGATTGACGCGAGGTATGGCGAGGCGCCAGATGGTCTCGTCGACAAAGCGAAAGCCAAAGAACGATGATGGGCCAGCAAACAGCGACCTGCCTTCGCGCTCAAGCTCCGATTCGAGCAAGTAGAATGCTTCTTCGTGCCAAAAAACGACAGATATAAAGAGGCGCGTGCCGACCTTCCCCACGGTCAGGTCGCGCCCACGAAATCCCCTTAGCGTCACCTCTCCCGCCAGTAGGTCAAGCACAAAATGCAGGAGGTTGAGCGCCGTGGTCTTTCCTGACGCGTTGACGCCAGAGATTCCCACCACATTCTGGGAATATATCGACGTGCTTTCTCCCATCTGAGTGACATCCGCAGTTCGCAGCCCGCCCTCCGGCTTCGGCACCCTGTCGATCGCGAACAAATCGATAGCTAAATGGTCGTCCCTAAAGAGCTCGGCCCCGTCTATCACAGCCCTGAGCAATCTCATGTCCTCACCCTCCATTACAGTGATGACCATACTTTCTGTTTATCATTGTAGCCATCCTGGCAAACCTGTCACTAGGAAAACGGCAAATGGGATATGGGCGGACGTCAATATGCGCCACCACCATTTACCCTTAGGCAACAGGGGGCCACCTCTTCTGCCCCGGCCCCCATCGACGGCGTGCTCGCCGACGTGGACCCGCGCACCGGCTAGGCCCGCTCTCTTGCACGTAGCAAATGGGGGACACACCTCCTGCGTCAAGCGCGCAACGCCAGCCTACCCTGCGAGGCATGTCCCCCATTTGCCACTCTTGGCCACCGGCGCGCCGGGGGCGAGATGGGGCCCTTCATGTCTGACAGGCTGGGCGGATCACGGGCTCTCCGACTCCGAATTACCGACAACGGGCAGCGCATGGCACAAAACCGCAGGTACGGCCACACCCTGAGTCCCATGGTCGGGTATTTCGCGAGTCCAGGCGCCCGAGGGAGCATCCCACATTCCCTCGCAGATTTCTTCTTCTGTTGCAGATTTGCAGATTGCGCAGAATTAGGGTACATTTGCAGAAAGAACTACGCGCATTGGAGAGGCATGCTCAACAATCCGTTTTCGCCCATATTCGGCGGGAAGCCGGACTTCTTCTTCGGCAGGAAGGACGTGCTGAGACGGTTCGACCTCGCCATGAGGGACCGGGGAAGCGAGGACCGCGCCCTCTTCTTCACGGGCACGAGGGGCTGCGGCAAGACTGCCCTGCTCGAACAGCTGTCAACGAGGGCATCGCGCGAGGGCCGCGTCGTCGTAGACCTCGGTCCCGACGACACCGTCGCACAACTCATACAGGCCCTAGTCGGCCACAGCGAGACCACGACCACGGCGAGTCCGCAGGCAAGCATAAGCATTCTCGGAACGGGCGGCAGCCTAAGCGCAGGGTCGGTCTCCACAACGACGCACTACGGCAGGGAGAGCCTCCCGGCCCTGCTCGTCGAAGCGTGCGGGCGAGCAGATAAGGGCACGCTGGTCACGCTTGACGAGGTGCAGAAAGTGCCCTTGGACGATGTGTCGGCCATCTGCAACGCCTTCCAAATGGCCTCGCGCAAGGGCCACGACATCATGCTGGCCGTCGCGGGACTGCCCTACGCGCACGGCAAGATAATCCACCACGACGGATGCGCGTACCTGCGCCGCGCCTCCCACGAAGAGATCGGCCTCTTCACGTGGGAGGAGGCGGAAGGCGCATTCGCGGATGCGTTCGCATGCGTCGAGGGCCTGTCCGTTCGCAGGGAGGAGTCGGACGCCCTCAACGAGGCGAGCTACGGGCACCCCTATCTCATGCAGCTCTTGGGATACCACCTCGTCACCCATGTGGACGAGCGTGACCGGGACGGACGCCACGTCGTGAACCGGCGGGACGTGGACGAGGTGGTGCCGATGGCGGTCCGTGCGTACGAGCGTCGCGCACTCAAGCCGCTCGTCGACGAGCTGTCCGATTTGGAGCTCAAGTACCTGCGAGCGATGAGCGAATGCCTGGACGAAGAACGGCTCGCGGCCACCGGCGTGATAGCCCAAACGCTGGGCGTTGAGAGCCGCAGCCTGAGCCGCGCCCGCTCCCGCCTCATAGACAACGGCACCATTGCTGCGCCAGCGCGAGGCCAGGTCATGTTTTGCGTTCCTTACCTCGCGGACTACGTCAGACGCCCGGAAAGCTCGAGCTCGGCCATCGAGATCGCCCGACAGAGGCGCGTCTAGCAAAAGCCCTCGACAGAGCCTCGTCCGCATCGCCGAAGCAGGTTCAAGCCAGTCGCTTCTCATATGTCTGCGGTCGTACTCGGGTATAAGCGCCTTCTCACGGCACGCACGTCCAGAATACTGGACAGATTCGCGCGACCTCGGCGAGATCGTGCTCAATCACGCGCTGCTAGCGCGCGCGTGGCAAATGGGGGACGCACCTCCAGCGTCAAGCACGACACGCCAGAACGCCCTGCGAGGTATGTCCCCCATTTGCCACTCTCGGCGTCCGCCTCGCGGCGCGGCGCCAGACACTAGAGCACGGCGGCCCGATCTACGAAGTTCTGCACCGCCTGTTCCAGCGTGGCCCGTATGAAGGCGGAGCGGCTTTGATGGGCGGCCTTCGCGGCCGCGTCGAGCCCGTCGCGCGTCGACGGGGCCAGCTTGACCGTGACGGGGACGAGCTTCTCTTCACCGAAGCGTGGCCTCCCCGCATGGCGAGGGCCGATGTGGCCGGACCAGTCGCCCCGCTCGTACTCGGTGGCCATCTCGTCGAGCAGCTCGTCCGTCAGCTCCACGCCGTTGTATGCCTTATAAGTCATTGAACCTATCACCTCAGCCCCACTTCCCTGAGCGTCCCCGCAGTCGGTGGGCACATCGCATGGTAGATGAGCCACGACCCGTCCTGCTGGAAGACGCCGACCATCTCCAGGGTTCTTCCGCCACGCGAGATGCCCACTGCAACCGTCTCGTCAAAGGCGCTTCTCGTCCTCTCGACCCATCGCAGCGTGCCCTCCCACGCGGACAACACCTCCTCCGCAGTCAAGTCGGGATGCCGTTCGAAGACACGTGGATGGACCCTGACCGGCTCATGCGTGTCCATTGGCTTCCCTTCTCGAATGGCTAAATAGGTAATACCTATTCTAGCGACTCGAGGGCTGTTCGGCAACCCCAAGTGACACACCGTCCGCAGGAGACTTAGCTGCATACCCTATTGCACAAGATGTTGTTTTTGTTGTCGTTCATGAACCGCATGGATCCCGCGACAGCCGCGGACCGCACTCTCGCGCGACAAATGGGGGACACGCCTCCCGCATCGAGCACGACGTGCTTGAGTGCCCTGCGAGTTATGTCCCCATTTGCCATTCTTGGCAACCGGCACGCCATGCGAGTTAAAGACAACATATGTTCTTGTTTTGGTTGTTTTCTGATTGACGCAGTACATATGTTTGCTTATACTGTAACGCAACATCTTCGGGAGAGGGGGACACATGGAGATGGGCAAGGACAGGCACGAGGAGGCGCTGGCGAGGATCGCACGGTTTCGCGTGATGGACGACACCTTCATGCGGCAGGTGTTCAGGGACGACGCGCCGCTCACGCAGAGAGCGCTGAGGACGCTTACGGGGAGGCGGGACCTCGTGGTCGTGGAGAGCGGCACGCAGCGCGACCTGAAGAGCATGACGGGGTCGCGTTCGGTGGTGCTCGACGTGTGGGCGCGCGACGCCGCCGGGGCGCTCCACGACCTCGAGGTGCAGCGGGGGACGACGGTGGACGCGAGGAGGCTGCGTTTCCACTCCGCGGCGATGGACGTGGACTTCATGAGGCCCCGGACGCCGTTCTCGGCGCTGCCCGAGCAGTGGGTGATCATGGTGATCGAGCGCGACGCCAGGGGCGGCGCCACGGGCAGGAGGACCTTCGAGAACCGCGACGCGGACGGGAACCTCCTGGGCGACGGGTGCCGCAAGCTCGTCGTCGACGGGTCCTACCGGGGCGACGACGAGCTCGGCCGCCTCATGGCGGACTTCTGCGAGGCGGACCCGACCAGGATCAGCGACGGGATGCTGCGCGAGCGTGTACAATGGTTGAAGGAGAGCGAGGAGGGGGTGTCGCACATGTGCGAGATCATGGAGGAGGCCCTCA
>ONMP01000062.1 GCA_900318935.1 uncultured Actinomycetes bacterium | reverse complement strand
TGTGGCTGTCGATTCCGGCGGCGGCATGGATCATGCTGGAGCCGTCGATCCGGGGCGGCGAACGCCGCTTCGAGGCTCGACGCCGCGTGATGCGCGCCATCGTGCGCGATCCGCAGGTGCTTCTCATGGACGAGCCTCTGTCCAACCTCGATGCGAAGCTCCGCAACCAGATGAGGGCCGAGATCATCAAGCTCAGAAAGAGTCTGAACACAACGTTTATCTACGTGACGCACGACCAGACCGAGGCCATGACCTTGGGCGACCGCATCGTCATCATGAAGGACGGCGACGTACAGCAGATCGGCACACCCCAGCAGGTATTCGACCAGCCCGTCAACCTCTTCGTGGCGGGATTCATCGGCATGCCACAGATGAACCTGTTTGACGGCGAGCTCGTCGAGCGGGACGGGAAGTATGCCGTACGCATCGGAGAGACAGAGATCGTGCTCTCTCAGGACAAGCAGTGCAACCTAGCCGACGCGAACGCCAAACCACAGAAGGTCATCGTCGGCGCCAGGCCCGAACACATCATCTTGGACGGCGGGAATGGCCCCTTAATCGAGGGAGTGGTGGACGTCACCGAGATGATGGGCAGCTCCGTGCACCTTCACTTGGACGTCAACGGAAAGGACTGTGTCATCATCGCGCCTCGTTTGGAACTGAACGCCGGGCATCTGACGGTTGGTTCCACGGTGCGATTCACCTTGGCGCCGAACGCCGTGCATGTCTTCGATCCACAAACCGAGAAAAACTTGGAGTGCAGGTAGCATGAGAGATTCCGATAGCATGGTGCTCGACCGCCGCCGGTTCTTGTCGTTGGGCGTTTCAGGCGCCGCCGCCATGGCCCTCGCCGCATGTGGTGGTAGCAGGGACAATGACGACGAGAAAGACGGCATAAAGGTTACCGTGTGGGCACCACAAGAAGACCAGTCCAGCGACAACGGAAACTGGCTCCAGACACAGTGCCAGGCGTTCGCGGCGGCGCATCCCGAGTGGAAGCTGAAGTTCAAGTATGGCGTCTGCGCCGAAGGGGACGCGGTCAAGAGCATCGTGACCGACCCCAGTGCCGCGGCAGACGTGTACCTCTTTGCGAACGATCAGATTCCCGACCTGGTCAAGGCCGTCGGCGTCGCAGAGCTCGGTGGCACCAGGGTGGAGGCCATCAAGGCGAGCAATACCGATACCACCGTGGATACCGTCACATACGATGACGGCGTCTACGGTGTGCCCTTCACGGCAAACACCTGGTTCATGTACTACGACACATCCGTTTTTTCCGACGAAGACATCAAGTCGCTAGACGCCATGCTTCAGAAGGGCAAGGTGACCTTCCCGCTAGATGTCGCCTGGTACATCGCAGCCTTCTATGTAGCCAACGGCTGCACACTCTTTGGTCCAAACGGTGACGATGCGGATGCCGGCATCGACTTTGGCGGCGAGAAGGCGGTAACGGTGACCAACTATTTGGTCGACCTGGTAGCCAACGCGAATTTCTCCAACGGCGATGTGGGCACCAACCCCAACGCCAAGGCCTTCTTTTCCGGCGCATGGGATTATCAGAAAGCAGTTGACGCCTACGGCAAGCATATGGGAATCGCGCCCGCTCCTTCCATCACCATCGGCGGCGAGCTCAAGCAAATGAAGGCATTCGCGGGCACCAAGGTCGTCGGCGCAAATCCTTCGACCGCACTGTACCGCTCGCATCCCGAAGTCGTGGTTGACCTAGTGATGCATCTGGGTGGAACCGAGGCCCAACAGGCGCACTACGAGCTCAGAGGCGTCATCCCAACCGACGTAGGCATTGACGTGCAGGATGACCTTGCGCAAGCCCAGATGGAGACCATGGACTACGCCTCCATCGTTCAACCACTACAAACCGGCATGAGCAACTACTGGACCCCCGCAGAATCAATGGGCAAGGAGCTCGTGGCAGGTACCGTCACCCATGCGAATGCAGCCCAGAAGACGGAGGCCATGAATACCGCTTTGAACACCGACGCGGTGCAGTAGGGACGTCGGGAGATGAGGTGAATAACTATGAGTGAAGAGAAAATCACGGTACGTGAAGCACTCAAGCATGGCGACTTCTCCACCAAGCTTTCTGCCGTCGTCATGGGCGCAGGGATGCTGGGGCACAGGCAGATTGCGAAGGGCATCCTCGTCCTCGTGACTGAGATCGCTTTCCTGGTGTACATGGTCGGGCGCGGCTTCCACGACCTGGTCATGATTCCGAGTCTCGGCACGGAGACATACCACAAGAACTGGAACGAAGCCCTGCAGGTCTTTGAGTACCTCGACGGCGACGATTCCCAGCAGATACTTCTGGCCGGCGTTGTTGTCCTCTTTGGCGTCGCGGCCATCGTCGCGCTCTGGATTCTGCAGATGCGACATTCTTATTGCCTGCAACGGCAAATCAAAAAGGGAGAGGACGTCCCCACACTACGGCAAGACCTGAAGAACCTGCTCGACGGCAACCTGCACATCACGCTGATGACCCTTCCGTGCATCGGGATTCTCATCTTCAACGTCGTGCCGCTCGTCTATATGATCTCGATGGCATTCACGACCTACTCGAAGGAAGGCGAGCATCTGGTCCTCTTCGATTGGGACGGTCTGAACCAATTCGTACGCGTCCTAAACATGGACGGCAACATAGGCCAGCAGTTCTGGGGCGTTTTGGCGTGGACCGTCATATGGGCGATCTTTGCGACATTCCTCAACTACATCCTAGGCATGGCGCTGGCCCTGCTCATCAACAGGAAGGAGACCAAGGGCAAGGCCTTCTGGAGGTTCTGCTTCGTGCTCTCCATCGCAGTCCCGCAGTTCGTTACGCTCATGATCATGAACATCATGCTGCAGCCGTCAGGGGCAGTAAACGTGCTGCTCATGAATGCAGGACTCATCTCGGACCCCATTCCGTTCTGGACGGATGCCATGCTGGCGCGAATCACGATCATCGTGATCAACATCTGGGTGGGCATCCCGTACACCATGTTGCAGGTCACGGGCATCTTGCAAAACATACCTGCAGAGCTCTACGAGGCGGCAAAGATGGACGGCGCGGGACCGGTGAGGATCTTTTTCAAGATCACGCTGCCCTACATGCTGTTCGTCACGATGCCCTACCTCATCACCAGCTTTGTGAGCAACATCAACAATTTCAACGTCATCTATCTGCTCTCGGGCGGCGGACCCACCCGCGTGGGTGATACAGCCGGCCAGACTGACCTCTTGGTTACGTGGCTGTACAAGCTGACCATCGACCAGCAGTACTACAACCTCGGTGCCGTCATCGGCATTCTGACGTTCGTGATACTGACGGCCATCACGCTGGTCACGTACCGGAATTCCAGCTCCTACAAGAACGAGGAGGCGTTCATGTAATGGATACCCAGTTGAAGAAAAACAAGCAGAGCCCACGCAAAACCGCAATCAACGTGCTCATACACGTCCTCTTGGCGGTGCTTGCCGTGATTTGGCTGCTTCCCATTGCATGGATCGTCCTGACCAGCTTCCGCGCCGAACCCGGCGCGTACACAACGACGGTCTTGCCGCAAGAATACACGTTGAACAATTACGTCAAGCTGTTGACCGACCGGAACGTTCTCGACTTCCCCAAGATGTTTGGGAACACGCTGATCATCTCGATCATCAGCTGCATCATCAGTACGTTCCTCGTGCTTTCGGTGGCCTTCTCGCTCAGCCGTCTGCGCTTCAGGTTCCGCAAACCTTACATGAACATGGCGATGATCCTGGGGCTCTTCCCCGGATTCATGACGATGGTTGCCCAGTACTTCATCCTCAAGTCGATGGGACTCACGGAGGGCCAGTTCATCCGAATCGGTCTCATCGTGGTGTACAGTGCCTGCGCCGGACTGGGATTCCAAATCTCCAAGGGGTTCTTTGACACCATCCCCCGGTCCATCGACGAGGCGGCAATCATCGACGGGGCCACGGAATGGCAGGTCTTCACACGCATCACCCTGCCTCTCTCCAAGCCCATCGTTATCTATACCGTCATGACGTCGTTCATGGCGCCGTGGGTGGACTTCATCTTTGCCAAGGTTCTGTGTCGCGCGAATGCCGACCAGTTCACCGTGGCCATAGGCCTCTGGAACATGCTGCAAAAGGAATACATCTATCAGTGGTACACGTGCTTTGCGGCGGGTGCGGTGCTGATTTCCATACCCATCGCAGCCCTCTTCCTGTACATGCAGAAGTTCTACGTCGAGGGCATGTCAGGCGCGGTGAAGGGCTAGTCCCACACGCTAGTGTCTCTGCTTGCGCGGAGGAACTGCCCGCTGGTTCGCCGCGCAAGCAGATACGGTGGGATGGCAGACTGCCCTGGCACTGATTGCATGCCGCCCACCGAGTGATTGTCCTTGTCGAACGTAATGCGGGGGACGAAATATAAAATACTGCAACAAGCCATGCCGATGGACACCTTTGAGGAGATGCTGCTCCGCAACGGCCAAGTCGAGCTATCGCATTCCGGCGATACAATCATCGGCCATCGACGCACCTGACAGTGTCGATGGTCCACGGCGAGGAGTGGTGCCCACCATGTCAGCGAGAGTCGCGCCACGCATGCGCACTATCAATATCTGCTCAGTCATCATCGTGACGATAGTGTCAGCCGCCATGCTCATGGTCATGTGGAACGCCCTCATCGCTCAGCGTGAAGAGCAAGGTCTGAGCGTCATGTACCAGCGTTGTCAGACCGCGGTCGAGCACCTCGAGGACTCGTCCGATTGCCTCACCGACGAAGCTCGGCTCTTTGTGAGCACGGGCGACAGGACACATCTAGATAACTACTTCAAGGAGGTCACGCTTAGCGACCACCGCGGCAATGCCCTGCAGGACCTTCGCGCGAATTCAGATGACTCCAGCGTGGTAAACGCATTGACCGACGCCTACGAGACTTCCGATGAGCTATCCAAAATCGAGTGCTACGCCTTCGTCCTTGCTGCCGACGCCTACGGCATCGAAGACCTGCCTGTCGAACTCGACGAAGTCACTCTTAACGACACCGATGCCACCCTCTCTTCCGCCGAAAAAATCAAGCGTGCAAATGACCTCGTCACAAACGATGAGTACGCCAGCTATAAGGAGGAAATTCGCAACGAGGTGCAGCGGAGCTCGGACCTCCTCATCGATAATCTCAACAAAGACCTAGAGGTGGCACATGCGCGCCTTTCACGGATCTACATGTCTTTGGGAGTGCGCGCGGCACTCGTCCTGTGCGTGGTCTTCGTCGTGGTCCTCTCCAACAAGTTGCTGTTGCTCCGCCCCATTGCCAAGTTCGAGAAAAACATCCGTGCTGACGAACGTCTGGAGTCCTGCGGCGCGCAGGAGCTGCGACACCTGGCTGTCGCGTACAATGAAATGTACGAAATCAACCGCAGCCGCACCGAATCGCTGCATTTCGAGGCACACAACGACGCCCTCACCGGTCTGCTCAACCGTGGGTCATTCGATGAATTGCTCGGCCAGCACAAGACGCAATCCGCACTCATCCTCGTGGACGTCGACAACTTCAAGCAGTTCAATGACTCACACGGGCACGAGATGGGCGATGCAATCCTCATCGAGGTCGCAGCCACGCTCCACTCCGTCTTTCGGTCGTCCGACTACATCTGCCGCATAGGTGGCGACGAGTTCGCCGTCATCATGACCGACGTGGATGCCACCATGACCAAAGTCATAGAGCGCAAGATTGGCAGCGCCGCCGAATTTCTGCGCGACACATCCAACGGCCTCCCTCCGGCAACCATATCGGTCGGCGTCGCGTTCGGCACGCATGACATGTCTGACCGCGAGCTCTTCCGAGAGGCCGATGGCGCGCTGTACGAGGTGAAGCGTCGCGGTCGCGATGGCATCAGCTTCGCGTAAGTGGCGCTCGCCACCGTCCCGCCAGAACTATCGCTCGACGATAGGGTCTCTTCGGCGACACCGCGGTGAGAATGCTTCGCGGTGCCGGGCAGCAGTGCCACACGATGGGACGGCCAAGGAGGTCATATGAGGGTCATCACTTCCACGAAAGTGTTTACCGGCACGCCGGATTGCGAAGCGACACGACCACTCGCCGTCGTCATCGACGATGGGCGCGTGACGGCTGTCGTGCCACGCGAAGAGGCCCGCGCCTTGGCCAACGACGTGCAGGTCGAGGATTGGGGTGATGCGTTCGTGTGTCCGGGTTTCATCGACGCGCACCAGCACGTTCAACACGCAGCGCTCTTTCCCAGCAGCTTGGCCTGCGAGTATGCCGGAACCTCGGAGGAGGACTGCGTGGCGCATCTGCAGGCCTGGACGCATGGGCAATCGAGCCCCGACACCACATCATGGCTCGTCTGCCATGGATGGCGCGACTCGCTCTGGCACGCTTCCCTGCCACCGACACGCGCTTCGCTCGACGCCGCTTTTCCCCATCGTCCGGTAGCGATGTATTCCGGAGACGCCCACACGCTCTGGACCAACACCGCAGGCCTTCGTGCGCTCGGGCTGAGCGACAATTCCGAGCCTCCGGCAGGAGGAAGCTTTGACCGCGATGAGCGCGGGCACCTGACGGGCGTGCTGCGCGAGGCGGCTGGCATGATCAACGTGGCGCGCGTCCTCGCGAGCTTCACCACCGAAGAGCTCATGGGCGTATATCGCACCTACCTCACCCACCTACGCAGCACGGGCATCACCTCCGTGGCAGACATGGCGCTCTCGCTCGTCCCCGGTGCCGATGGCATACGCCCCGACATCTACGAGAAGCTTGAGGCCGCAGGTATGCTCTGCGTACGGACGCACCTCTTCCCCTGCCTCGGCGACGACCAGTCGAACCTCGAGGAGCTGCAGGCCCGACTCACGGGAGCCATGCTGCGGGCGCCCGGCTTCAAGCAGTTCTTTGACGGCGTGAGCAGCCAACACACCGCCTGGTGTGGCGAGCCGTACGCAAATGCACGCTTTGCGCGCGACGTAGGCCGCCCGACCGTGGCACCCGAGCGCATGCGCAGCCTGGTATTGGCAGCCGCCAAACGGGGGCACGCCGTACGCATACACACCATCGGCGACGAAGCGGTGCATGTGGCACTGGACATCTTTTGCGAGGCGCATGCTCGGTACGGCACGCCAACGCAGGGGTGCCACACGCTCGAGCACGTGGAAGACATTCGACCCGCTGACATCGCGCGCTTTGCAGCCGCTGGCGTCGTTGCTTCCGTGCAGCCACCGCACGTCACCATCGATCTCGAGCAGCCCGAACGCGATCTCGGCGCATGGCGCGCACAGCGCATGTGGCCCTTTGCGACGATGCTGCGAGAAGGTGCGACCCTCGCTCTGGGCACTGACGCGCCTGTGGTACCACCCACGAGCATGGACGTGCTCTATACAGCCGTCACACGCCGCACACCCACGGGCCATGAGCCAGCCGATGGCTGGCATCCCGAACACGCTCTCACTCGCGCGCAGGCGCTACGCGCCTATAGTTTGGGCGGAGCGGCCGCCGTGGGACGCGCGCATGAGTTGGGATCGCTTGAACCCGGCAAACTTGCTGACCTTGCCATATGGGACACAGATCTCATCGATTGCGATGCGAGCATACTCCAGCATGCGCGCTGCCTCGCCAGCGAGCTCGGATAGCGATCGGTGCCATGTTGCTGCCAGTGACGGATACGGACGGTGTTCATCACGCTCCCATGAAACAACATACCGAGGAACTATACTAGAGACAGCACACGACGGAGGAAGGGGCATTCGTGAGCAGGATACTCTTGGTGGAAGATGACGCAAAGCTCGCACGATTCGTTGAGCTCGAGCTTGTGCACGAGGGTTACGAGGTGGAGAAGGCTTCCGACGGGTTGACAGGCGCCAATCTTGCGTTGGGGCAGGACTTTGACCTCGTCCTGCTCGATCTCATGCTGCCGCAGCTTTCGGGCATGGAGGTCCTGCGCCGCATCCGCCGACAGAAAGACGTGCCCGTCATCGTACTCACGGCGCGCGATGCTGTCATGGACAAGGTCTCCGGCCTTGATGCCGGTGCTGATGACTACGTGACCAAGCCATTCGCCATCGAGGAGCTTCTTGCCCGCATCCGCACCGCGCTCAAGCGCAACGAGGGTCGCGCATCGCACGTCGAGCAAAGCGAAACCGTGCTTGGGGCCCACGGCGTCACGCTCAACGTCGACCGTCGGGAGGTGCGCGCGCGGGATGTGCCGATCTCGCTCACGCAACGCGAGTTCGAGATTCTGCGCGCGCTGATGGAGCGCAAGAACCACGTGCTGAGCCGTGACCAGCTGGCCCAGCTCGCTCTCGGCTACGACTACGCCGGCACCTCCAACGTAGTGGATGTCCATGTGCGCCACCTACGCGCAAAGATCGACGACCGCTGCGGTATCAAGCTCATCTCCACCGTGCGCGGCGTTGGCTACGTCATCCGCGACAACTGATGAGCGGACAATGGGGGCGTTTGTCCGCTACAGGATTTGCTCACGCGTAAACTCGAAGTCAAGCTTCACGTTATTCCAGAAGTCAGGCGAGATTGACAAAACGAACTCATTGAAGTCTTCCGGCACCTGATAGCAAATCACCCCGGCGAGTATCTTTCCCGGCGCGGCAGCCTTGTCGACCCGGTCATACCCATCCCAGTCTTCGCATTTGTTCCCCTGGGCATCTGGACGCACGAGCTCACCATCGCAGTGCGCCTCGAAGCGCTTTTCAATGTTGCCTATCCTCACGGTCTCTTGCGAAGAGTTGTCAACCCAGAGAATCACCCCAAGAAAGCGCTTTCCGTCCTCTGGCTTGATGGTGGCGTAATCCTCCGAGAAACCGGCGCTCATCACTTTCAACTTCACATCGTTGAACTCGGCTGTCTCCCCAATCGCAAGAGTCGTTAGGCCATCGTAGGCGGGTGCTTCCTCTGCCGACTCTTCATCTTCCACAGATTCCTTCTCTTTCGCGGATTCCTCCTTCTTTGAGCTCGATTTCTGCGTAGTCTGCTCCACCGGTGTCGATTCGGCCTTCTTTCGCTTTGCCGTAGAGGCGGGATCCTTGTAGGTGACGGCAGCCAAAAAGACCATCACGATAGTCGCCACCACAATGAAGAGCAAATTCTCTAGAAACTGGCTTTTCTTTGCGCCACAGTGGGGACAGACTTTCGCGGATTTGGTAATCGGCTTACCACACGTTTGGCACTCCACCATCTTGTTGTTTGCCATACGCACCTCCCGAATCGGCAGCTTCAGAATCTCAGGCCAGATTGTATTGCCAGTGACGACACCGCTCATCAGCTGCCAGCATACGCGGGGCGGACAATGGGGGCGTTTGTCCCGCGAAACGGGACAAACGCCCCCATTGTCCGTGTCCTTCATTCTTAATCGAAACATAATCTTTTCACCCGAGGAGGTTAATCTGGCCCTGTCATCCTATACTCAAGTTGAAACCAACACGAGATGGAGGACATCATGGAGAAGCTCAACAAGGTCGAGATCGTACGCGAGAAGACCGGCGTCAACTACGAGGATGCCCGCAGGGCGCTGGAGCAGACCGACTACGACGTGCTCGATGCCATCGTGTTGCTCGAGCAGCAGGGCAAGGCCGAGACCCAGACGGCCTACCACGTAACCAGCTCGGAGCCGCAGGAAGTCTCCACCGAGATGCAGCGCGCCCAGCAGGAATACGAGCAGTCCAGCAAGAAGACCCGCGCCGGCGATGTGGTCGATCGCCTCGTCGAGACGGCCAAGCGCCTTTGCTCTCGAGGCCTCGAGGTGTCGTTCGTCGTGGAGCGGAATGACGCACAGATCCTCGCACTGCCCGTGCTCATCCTGGTAATCCTGATCCTCTTCCTCTTCCCCGCTACGATTCCCTTGCTCATCGTCGGCCTGTTCTTTGGATTCAGGTATCACTTCGAGGGACTCGCCGATGCATCGGTCAACATCAACGACGCGATGGGCAAGGCAGCCGATCAGGCCGTCTCTTTCAAGAACGACGTCATCGGCGACAACAACTAGCCAAATCCATCAGGGCCACCCTTCGCAGGGTGGCCCCCGTTTTCGAGGCCCCGCTTTCCAATCGAACGGACCCGCACATGAAGAGCAATCGAACGACATCCCTCGCACGCGGCATCGTATGGAGCAGCTGGTGGCGCCGGCTGCTCTCTTATGTGTTGCTCGACATCGTGCTCTGCGCCGTCGTCCTCGGCTGCTTCGCTGCCTGGGGATCCGCACGCGCCAAGGCCGAGAGCTTACCCCAAGGCACGATTGCATACCGCACCGCGCGCGACCCCCTCGACCGCATCGTCTATGACATCACCCTGCCAAACACCGAGCACACGCGCTATCGCCTCTCGGAGTACCTCTTTGGGTTCTGGCCCGTACTCATCGTCATCGGCGCCGGCCAGGTCATAAGCCTTGTCGCCCTCCCCTTCTCGACCCGTCGCGTCCGGCGCAAGCTCCAGCCACTCAACGACCTCGCGCTAGCCGCCGAGGAACTGGGAAACGCTGCCTCATCCGACATGCACAAGATCGAGAACCTCGAGCAGGCCATCCACTCGGCCAGCGTTGACTCGCCGCATGTGGTGACCGGCGACAAGGACCTGCGCTCCATCGAGGTCGCGCTCAACAGCCTTCTCAGACAGATGCAGGAGGCCAAGCTTCAGCAGATGCGCTTCGTCTCGGACGCGAGCCACGAGCTGCGCACGCCCATACAAGTGATTCAGGGCTACGTCAACATGCTCGACCGCTGGGGCAAACAGGACGAAGAGGTGCTCGACGAGTCCATTGCCGCCCTCAAGGCCGAGTCACAGCACATGCAAGAGCTCGTGGAACAGCTGCTCTTCCTCGCGCGCGGCGACTCGGGACGTCACACGTTGCAGCACGAGCCATTCAACCTCGCGACCACCATCGAGGAAGCGTGGGAAGAGTCGCGCATGATTGACGAGGCGCATGTCTACACCTTCGACGTCATCGGTAGCGACCCGAGCAATCCCGCATTCGAGCTCATCGGCGACGCAAGTATGATCAAGCAGGTGGCACGGATTCTCGTGCAGAATGCCGTCGCCTACTCCCCCGAGGGGACAGAGATTGCCCTCAAGGTCGGAGCCGACGCCACCGGCGCGTTCTTCAGGGTGCAGGACGAGGGCATCGGCATGAGCGAGGAGGACGCGGCACACGTCTTTGAGCGCTTCTATCGTGCGGATAACGCGCGCGACCGCCGCGAGGGCGGCACCGGACTCGGCCTTTCGATAGCGGCTTGGATCGTGGATGCCCACGAGGGCAGCATCGAGGTTCTTTCGCGAGAGGGCGTGGGCACGCGTTTCACCGTACGCCTGCCACGTACTTAGCTCGGCAAGCCGGGAGCAAAGGACGGTCGTGCCGCTCAGCCCGCCGGACTACCCGAGCAGTTTCTCCCAGTCCTTCTCCTTGAATCCGACCAGCACGACGTCGTCCAGCACGAGCAGGGGACGCTTCACCAGCATGCCATCGGTTGCCAGCAGGGCATACATCTTATCGTCACTCATCCCAGGCAGCTTGTCCTTCAGGCCCATGCTGCGATACAGCATCCCCGAAGTGTTGAAGAACCTCCGAAGCGGGAGACCGCTCGCCCGATGCCACGAGCGCAATTCTTCAACCGTCGGATTCTCTTCCACGATATGGCGAATGTCATATTCGATGGACCGCTCATCCAACCAAGTTTTCGCCTTCCTGCATGTAGAGCATTTCGGATACTGAACAAACAACATGACGCGCCTCTTTCTCGCGGGTACGACCATTCTATCCAAACACGAACCATGACATCCGTCCCCCCTTGTCCCGTCCACGATGTCAGCTGCTCCCTTAAGATGAGCTCATGTCGTGTTTCTGCCCTATGCTCAACCAAGTTTGATAGAAGTACTGGCCCCGCACCCGAACTCTCACCGTCAATCGACTGAGTTTGCGAATGAATATTGCGTTATCGTTATTTTTTCCTGATTCCGACGCTTAGCTCTTATGGTCACCTTGCATGGGCTGCGGCTCAAGCGCGAAAAACGACGAGCGCGGGCAAGGCCGGTTTGCAAATAGTGTACATTTGGGTTTGTGGAGACGACAAAAGCCCAGATAACAGACTATTTTCAGATTCAAAGGTACACTGTGTAAAGTAGCCAGTGCGCATTTGAAACTGAAAATTTCCCGCCAACTGGGGTTTTGTAGATTTTTCTGCTTCAAAGGTACACTAATTCCCAAAGACACTCCAAATAGGATGGCTGTTGGGCGTTCATACTAAGCCGCTAGGGATCGTCACATGTCATTGATTAGGGTGACACGAGCCCAACATTCAGTTTCGGGCACCAGCGGCCACCTATCGCCTCGCTTGGAAGGCTAAACAAGCGACACCCACGACGATTGATACCACAACGAGGCTGTAGTTTGGCATCGGCACGGCGCCATACCGGGCAAACGCACTGATGGCCTGGCATCTCTATATCACCAACGCCCTCGCCAGATTCATGAACACGATGCAGCAGCCCGCCTTGGAGGCAGCCTACACCCTCATCGTTCCCAAGGAACACTACCAGCGGGCAAGAGGACTGCAGTCCCTGCCAAGGCCGCTCACGTCAATCGGAGCCGTGGCTCCTTGTCGGACGGACCCTCGAAGACCTCGTGGGTTATACTGTCTTTCCAGCACGCAGAAGTGCCGCCCCTTTGGTTGGCACCCCTTCTGGCTTGTCGTGAGGAGAGGCGATGGAATACCGCGAGAACATAACGCTCAAGGATGGCAGGGAGTGCGTCTTGCGCAACGGCACGTTCGAGGATGGGCAAGCGGCACTGGAGAACTTCAACCTGACGCACGAGCAGACCGATTACCTGCTTACCTATCCTGACGAGGGCAGCTTTGACGTCGGGAGCGAGGCCCGCTACCTTCAGGACAAGACAGACAGCACGAACGAGGTCGAGATCCTAGCCGAGGTCCAAGGCGTCGTGGCAGGAACCGCGGGCATCGAGGCCGTTGGGACGAAAGAGAAGCTGCGCCATAGGGCAGAGTTTGGCGTGAGCGTCGATCACGGGTACTGGGGACTCGGCATCGGTCGGGCACTCACACGGGCCTGCATCGCATGTGCGCGACAGGCGGGATACGCACAGCTAGAGCTCGATGTCGTTGCCGAGAACGAGGCAGCCATAGCCCTCTACCGCAGCGAGGGCTTCGTCGAATACGGCCGAAACCCCAAGGGCTTTCGCACCCGCAGCGGCAACTGGCAAGAGCTCGTCCTCATGCGGTTGGAGCTGTCAGAGGGATAGGAGCGAGGGAATAGCATGCGCTACCAAGACATCAATGCCCGGACTATTGACGGGTGGGTCGCCGAGGGATGGGAGTGGGGCATGCCCATCGACCACGAGACCTACGAGCGGGCCAGACGAGGCGACTGGCAAATCTTGCTGACGCCCACCATCCCCGTGCCGCGCAGCTGGTGGC
>ONMP01000223.1 GCA_900318935.1 uncultured Actinomycetes bacterium | reverse complement strand
GCCTACAATTGCAACAGATAAAGACACATGCTTCTTTTCGATAGAAGCACCACTTTGCAGTTTTGGTGGGCACCATGGTGGCATAAGAAAACAGGCCAGAGCTCCAAACCTCTGACCTGCGAAAATTCTGGTCGGGTGGACTGGATTCGAACCAGCGACCCCTTGACCCCCAGGCATCTGCGGCGCTCGTTTTGCGATCACCCACGGGCACTGACCAGCACTTTCAGACCTTACACAAGCTCGAAAAGCACTCATAGGCACCCTCCACAACTCTATGTCTGCCATTTTCTGCCAATAAACTCTTAAATATATTGGATACATCTCGAGACACGCTCACAAGGGTGCCATTCATATGAGTAGAATGACAAAAGGCCTACTGTTAAGCGTGCCTCGTAAACTGCGACGTGTTAAAGGGGTAGCGAAGTAAGCGCTGACAGCTCGGGGTTCACTTCGCACGGAGTCGAACATCTCATACCAGAAGCAATTCGTAATGTTGACTTTGTATGATAATTTCATACAATATTGCTATGTCAAAAACGATGCACATAACAACGATAGCGGAGCTCGCTCGGTCGGAAGGCGGCGTGTTCACCGCTGCGCAGGCGGCGAGGCTTGGCGTGCCGCGCGACGCCCTCTCGCATGCGACGCGTGCGGGCACCCTCGAGCGCGTCGTGCGTGGCGCGTACAGGATGGCAAGCGCGCCAGCGGGCGAGCTCGACCTCGCGACCGCGCTCTGGAAGCTCACCCAGCCGGCGGCCTTCGCCCACGAGCGCCTAGCCAGCTGGGACGGCGTCGTTGTGGGCGGCGCCACAGCCGCCTGCGCCCTCGGGTTCGGCGACCTCCATCCCTATCCCTGCCGCATGTACGCTCCACGCGCCATCCGCTCTACGCTCCCAGAGGTGTCGGCGGCAGTCCGCAGGGTCGACGAGCGTGACGTCTCTTTCGCGCTCGGCATCCCCGTCACGAGGTCGGAGCGCACCATACTCGACCTCGTGCTCGACGGCGAGGACCCCTCGCTCGTCGCCGACGCGCTCGCAGATGCCGCGCGCAACCTCGCCCAGCCCAAGGACTTCGATATCTCGCGACTCTCCAAGCTCTTCCGCGAGAGCAAAGGCAGGTGGGGCGCACCCGCAGGGACGCTCGACACCCTCCTTACGGAAGCAGGCGTCACTAACAATGGGTCTGGAGGATTCTTATGAGGTACAAGACGGCAGCGGCGCTCGAGATGGCGGTTAGGAACGCGGCAAAGGCCTCGCCGCAGGACACGAACAGGGCGATAGCCGGGTTCTACTTCCACCGCCTGCTGTGCCGCGTCTTCAGCGAGCCGGAGCCACGCTTCGTGCTTAAGGGAGGCCTGGGGATGCTCGCGAGGGTGCCCGATGCGTAGGCAATGGATCAAGCAGACTTCGTATTGAAGAGGCGTTTGCGCTCCTAGCGATGGATGTGCGCCGCATCGTGGGCGGGTCAGACGAACGCGGAGATGAAATATGGGTGACACACGATAGATTCCGCAATCATCAACGTGCTCTCCAAAGGCGAGAGCATGCCCATCTCCGCGATCACGCCGCACACCGGTGTCAGCGAGCGTACCGTAAGAAGGTATCTGGCTGCATTGGGTGAAGAGGGGCTGGTAGTCATGGAAGGCAAGGGCAGATGGACAACCTACCGCATCGTATGACGGCAAGAAATCGTAACGCCGACTCTTTGCCGAGGTCAGCCCACGCACACGCACTCAGCTTAACGGCATGATGCTGGGGTCAAGAGGTCGGAAACGGAATATGGGATGCTCGGCGCTTCTATATGCTAAAATTAATGTAATCCCGCCCTCGAACGCGACTTCCCCTCTAGGAGTGCCATGGCATCCAAAAGCCACAGTGACCGGCACACAAAGCATGCCACATCGGACACGCACCATGCCCACTGGCGAACTTATTCGCCCGTTGCCTCGCGGCCGCATATACGTATTCTGCGCGTTGTCCTCCTGGTGTGCGGGTTTATTCTCGCAATCGCTAGCGTATATCAATTCGTAGTCGCTATACGGGGTTATGCTCAAAGCAGCAGACAGCCCTCAGCACCTATCGAATTCAGCGAACAGGGCGAGCAGTACAAGGTTCTCCTCCTGATGTCCTACGATGACAGTCATACTGCCCTCACGTGCCAGCGCAGCGGCGTTCTCGACACCCTCGCCCTGTCCAACATCACCACTGACGTCGAGTATCTGCGCACAAAGGTCTTCCCGCTCGGGACAGAGGCATCCGATGCGATCATCGAGGCCCTTACCCAGAAACTTGCGGTACGCGGTCCCTATGACGTGATCATTGTGGCCGACGACGACGCGCTGAGAGTGGTGGACCAACGCCACCACAACCTCTTCGGCGACTCTCCAGTTGTCTTCTTAGGCATCAATGACCATGAATACGCGCGCGAGGTAGTTGGTGAGGGTTGGGCGACGGGCGTCATCGAAGTCAACTGCTTTCCAGAGATGATGGACCTCATCTTCAGGCTGAGGCCCAACACCGATCATGTCGTAGTTCTTACCGACCAAACGACCACGGGAGTCGGCGACCTGGCGCAGTTCTCCCTCATTGAAGACGACTACCCCGATGTGAGGTTTGAGGTCCTCGACGCCGGATTCATGCGGTTCTACGATATGCGCGAAAGCCTTCGGAAGCTCGAAGAGGATGCCGTCGTCGTCCATCTTGACACCTACGTCGACGCCGATGGATATACGCTCGGCCTTAGCGAGAGTGCCCGATACTTCTCTGATGGCTGCCCCGTCCCCATCTTCAGGGGTAGCATGGGCGGCGATGGTGAAGGCATATGCGCCATAGCCTACCCTGACTTCTACAAGACGGGACAGAAGGCCGCCACGATGGCATCGCTCATCCTCTCGGGCACAAGCCCTTCTGACATTCCTCTTGATTCCGACAACTCACTAGGCATTACCGCTGACGCGCGCTTGCTGCAGCGTTTCGGCATTTCGGAGGCGCTCCTTCCCTCCGACGCTGTCATTTTGAACAGCCCTCAGGATGAGGAGCGACGACTCATCAGTCCCATCACCCTTCCCCTCGCGCTCATGGCCGGCTCGCTGCTGGCATTCCTCGCTTTTGCCTACATCGGTTACCGTCTCTCGATGGCGGACGCCCAGAAGCTCACCCACACCAGAGACATTCTCGATTTCGAGCTTACCCACAACCATCTCACCAAACTGCCCAACCGCAAGGCCCTCGTTGCCCACCTGGAGGGAGAGGATGCTGTATGCAAGACGAGAGCCATCATCATGGTGGACCTTGACGACTTCTCGAATATCAACGACACCTACGGTATGGCGGCAGGCGACGAGGTCATCTGCGAGGTCGCCCAGCGCTTGGGAAACATCCCCTGCACAATGCTCGCGCACGTCGGCGGAGATGAGTTCCTCCTGACCTTTGATCACCCCCTGTCGCCTGGCTCATCAGAGCTGAAGCTTGTTTCGCAGGTCTTTGACACACCCATATCGTGGCATGAGTCGCTCCTCTCCATCACCGCATCGATGGGCGTGGTGGGAAACATCGCACCAGGGGAGAACAATAATCGCATCAGGCATGCTAGTCTTGCCGTTCGCACAGCGAAGGAACAAAGCGGAAAGCATGCCATATGTTTCTACGAGAAATGGATGAGTGAAGCCTTCAGACGCAACAACGAGATTACCTCCGAGCTGCGCCATGCGATCGACAACGATGGGGTGCTGGTCGTATACCAGCCACAGATCGACACCAGCACTCACACGATATATGGCTACGAGGCTCTGGCACGTCTTACCTCAGGCTCTTACAGCCCAGGCGAGTTTATCCCCATTGCCGAGAAGAGCGGCATGATTATTGAGCTCAGCCGTGTCATCACGCGAATCGTCGTAGCGCAGCAGCGTGAGTGGCTCGACCAAGGCCTCGTCCCGCGTGTCGTCTCGCTCAACTATTCGACGGTACAGCTCAATGACACGCAATACTGCAGCTACCTGCGCGACTTGCTTGAGACATTCCACGTCCCCGCATCCCTTATCAAGGTCGAGATTACCGAGTCGATGATGTTGGGAGACAGAGTCGCGGCAGAGGAGCTGGTGACCACGCTCACGGACATGGGCGTGTCTTTGGCACTGGATGACTTTGGTACTGGCTTCTCGTCGTTTGACCGGTTGACGTTCGATGCCGTTGGTTTTGTCAAGCTCGACAAGACCTTCGTCGACTCGTTCCTCGCATCCGATACGGAGACCGTAACCCGTAACCTCGTGCAGCTCATTCATGACCTCGGAAAGCGCGTCGTGATGGAGGGAGTCGAGACGCATGATCAGATGTATGCTTGCGTGCGCCTAGGCTGTGACTTCATTCAGGGCTACTATTACTCCAAGCCCATGCGTAAAGTGGAAGGTTTCTTCGGACAGAAGAATCGGATTTCATAGAGAGACCATTTGGTCGGGTGGACTGGATTCGAACCAGCGACCCCTTGACCCCCAAGCATCTGCGGCGCTCATTCTGCGAGCACTCATAGGCGCTGACCAGCACTTTCAACCTTTAAGCATTCTTAGACACCACTCGTGGGCACCCTCCGCCACTCTCCGTCTGCCAATTTCTGCCAATAAAAGTTCGAACATATGGAGAGTGCCTATAAGTGCTCCAAAATTCATAAAACACACTGCATCACATTTATAAGCGTTCATAGCGCTCAAGTCACCCCTCCTCCATTCGAGGGCATGCATGTTTTTAAAGCGCGTCCACAATAACCTCTCGTGGTTTGCTGCCGTTGGGAGGTCCTACGACACCTCTCGCTTCGAGCTCGTCCATGATTCTGCTAGCCATGGCGTAGCCCACCTTGAGCTTCCTCTGCAGCGCAGAGGTAGACCCAATGCGATTCTCGACGACGATTCGTGCCGCCTCGTCTATTAGTGCACCGTCGATGGTATTCCCGTTCTTCTTTGCCGCATGATTAGAGGCGGTATCCCAGATCGGGAAATAGTCGCCTACTTCGTCCTCATATCGTTCAGCCGCTTCCATGCACAGCCTTCTCAGGTCGTCGTCGGCCATGTATGCCGCCTTACACCTGACGATATCACTCCCGTTTCGAACGATCATCTCGCCCGGTGTTGCCAGTTCGTTGGCACCCGCCCGACCGATTGCGCGTATTGAGTCGGCCTTCGAGGTGACCCTGAACGCAATGCGGTAGTCAGTGTTCGAGAGGATGCCGCTGGAAAGGGAGCGCGATGACGGCAGGGAGGTTACGAGGATAACGTGCACTTTGACTAGTCGAGCCTTTTGCAGGATCCACTCCAGGAGAGTGATAGCCTCTTCCGACAGTTCAAGCGCCACGAAGTCGTCGAGTACCAGGAAAAGGTGCGGATAGTCCTTGACCGGCTGACGCGAAAACAGTGTGCGTACAGCAGGCTTTAACGACCCATGTTCCGCCCTTGACCGACCGCTGTGCCACGCTTTGCCGACCAGCCGTGCACGGCGCGCCGACCATTCGTGCGCGCCGTGTCGGCCGCATGGTTAGGACTCTTGTAACTATCCCTCCGATGCCATGCGCTTGCGCATGGACTCCTTGCCCTCGATGTGGATCATGCGCGAGTTGTACACCACACGGTCAATGACCGCATCCGCAAGCGCGCCCTCGCCTATGCGCTCGTGCCAGCCGGACGGCCCGTACTGGGAGCACAGGATGAGCGAGCCTTGGCGGTAGCGCGCCTCGACGAGCTCCAGGAGCTCCCGCGCCTCCCTTCCTTGGAGGGGCTCAAGCATGAAGTCATCGATGACCAGCAGGTCGCACGTCGCGTACCTCCTCTTCTCCTTGGCCCAGTCCTCGTCCCTGGACACCGCCAGCTCGTCCATCAGCTGCGGCATGCGCACGTAACGCGTGGTGTGGAACGCCTCGCACGCCGCTGCGGCGAGGGCGCACGCAATCCATGTCTTGCCGGACCCCGTGGCCCCCGTGATTATCACGTTCCTCCGGTCGGTCACCCACGTGCAGTTGGAGAGCTCCATTATGAGGGACCTGTCGAGCTTCCTGTCCGGGTGCCACCTCACGTCGGCGACCCTCGCATCCGGGCACGAGAGCCTCGCCTGCCTCAGCAGCCTCACGCGCTTGTTGGTGCGCCTGCTGTCCCACTCCGCGTCCACCATCTGGGCGAGCCTCTCGTCGTAGGTCATCCCGTCGACGCCGGGCATGCGGTCCTGGTCCGCGTAGGAGTGGGCCATCACGGAGAGCCTCATTGCGGAAGGTGGCCTTGTGTATGCGCAGGTTGCTGCGCTCGCACCACCCGGGCAGCGAGTCCCTGACCTGCGAGATCTCGCTGAGCCTCCGTGCTGAGAAGTATGATGATTTTACATACTTCACGCTGTTCTCGACGGCCCCCTCGCTCTCCGGGTCGTGCTTGTTGCAGCACCAGAGCCTGAGGTCCTGCTCCTTCAGGAACGCGTCGAACGTCTCGGTGGCGAACACCTCGCCGTAGGTCTCGGACCCGACGAAGACGCTGTCCTGGTCGATGACCAGCTCCTCCGGCCGCCCCCCGATCTTGCACATGAAGCGGTAGATGGCCGCGCACGCCTCCTCCGAGTCGAACCTGTGGTCCTGCGCGCAGACGCCCAGGTAGCGCGACATGCGCAGCAGCATGCACAGGAAGTGCACGGTGAGGCCGCCGCCGCACTTGGCCTGGCCGAAGTCGAGCTGGAGCTGCCTGCCCGCCGGCGGGTCGTCCACGTGGTCGTAGAGGCGGCGGCTCCTCTCGGGCTCCGCGACCTGGCCCGTCTCGCGAAGCCAGCCTATGTAGTTGCGCAGCGTCCGCTCGCTGCCGGGCAGGGCGTCCCACTCGGCCCCCTCGTCGTGGACGAACCTCTCGAGCAGCACGTCGTAGACCGAGCTCATGTAGCACCTGGGGTTCAGCTCGAGTATCTCGAGCACCGCCGAGCGGAACGGCTCGACGTCGAAGGCGTGCGGCTTGGCGGTCCTTGCGTGCAGGTCCTCGGGCACGCCGTCCATGTTGTAGTACTTCCTGATCGTGGGCATCGACGGCGCCCTCTTGCCCATCCTGCCCACGAGGTGGTCCCTCACCTCGTTGAGGGAGTAGCCTCCCTGCTTCAGGTCCTGTATCTCCTGTACAATCATCTTCTTGAGCACCCGGGTCTCCCTTCGAACGCGTCCTGGAACAACGCGTCAAGGGTATCCGGGTGCCGCCTCCCTTCGCGGTAGCTTCCGACAGTCGCCCCCGCGAGGTCGCCGGCCGTCCGTCAGGGCCTCGGTCCTCCTTCCGTCGACCTTTCCCTTCCCATCGCTCGATGCTCCCTTCTCGAGATGCTGGCAGTGCCTCCGTGGCCGACGACCTCGCAAGAAGTCGTTTCCGGCCTGACGAAAAGAGTGCCTACCGCATGCAGGAAAGAACTCGTTGCCGAAAGGCGGGAAGAAGTCGTTGCCGGCCGGAGAAAAGACTCCTTACCCCATCAGGCCAAAATCATCGTACCGCTTACACCATCGCGACCATGCGCATCTCGTGGTCGACCTTCTCGAGCCCGCGCAGGAGGAACCGCCTGAAGCCCCAGTTGCGCTTGATGTCGCCGAAGATGGTCT
>ONMP01000048.1 GCA_900318935.1 uncultured Actinomycetes bacterium | reverse complement strand
TGCCGGAACTGTTTCGCCAAGTCAACGACAACCCGTTCGGCGCCACCGGTCCGCAGGGACGTGATAAGTTGAAGGATTTTCATGGAAAAATATACGGCGGCAAGGCACGGAATGCCGCAGAGCGGGCTGCGCGCCGGCCGTCCCGAAGGCCGCGAAGATATGAGGGAAGGACTTTTCTGTCGTGCCAGGCCAGCGACGCGCCCGCCATGACCGGCAGCAGCCAGAGCGCCTTGCAACCGAAAGCAATTGCTGCCGACATTCGCGAAAGCGGCGTATCGGCGCCGTTCCGGTAGCAACTGCGCCACCAGGTCAGCAGCGAAGCTTTCGTACGCAGATAAACCCGCTCCGGGCTCCGCTTGAAAGCCGCGCTGGCGGAAGCGGCATCCAGATTCCGGATGCCTGCGTCATACAGGACGCCGAGACATCCGCCGTTGCGGTAGAGTTTATAGGATTCCAGTGCGTCGTCGCCGTAGGCAAAGCCCAATGCGTCCAGCCAGCATTCGTCCGCAAGGCAGATCCGCCGCAGCGCTGATTTCCGCCACAGCATCGCCGGGCCGCCACAAGTCTGCGAAGCATAGTACGGTTTCACGGGCCTGGCGTTGTAGGAGAAGGAACCGCTGCGCCGCATCCGGAACGCCCATTCCGGGCTTCCGTGCGGCAGGACCCAGCCGGTCACGGCTGCAAACAGTTTTGTCCGGAAAGGCATCGTGTGGTTCCGGAAAACGTCGGCGGCCACACAGTCCGCATCGTGCGTCGCCATCGCCCGCAGCAGGCGTTCGGCACTGTCCGGTGCCAGAAGGACATCGTCGTCCAGCAGCAGGATACAGTCGCTCGCCACTTCATCGTACGGCAGCGCCCGCTGGGCGACCATTCCTTTCTTCACCCAAACATACTCCTCCCGGCCGACCTGAAAAGGCGGACGGGCATAGCCTTCGGCGATATAGACAAGGACGCGGTCCGGCTGCCGTGTCTGGGCCTTGATGGACGCCAGCTCCTGCCGGAACTTCTCCCCGGCCGTACCGAGGGTGCGGATGGCGATGGCGAGAAATCAAACGATGCTGATGAGACGACTGGTGCCGACAAGATGTCCGACGTTGCAAAGGCAGGCGACACCGCAAAGGCGCCTGAGGCTGAGGAAACTGTCGCGGACATCGAAAAGGTTGCAAGCGGTGTCGGCTCGACCGGCAACGCATCGGTCTCCCGAGCCGATACGGGCATCGCGTCCGTCGTCGTGGAGGGGGATGCCTCTCTGAACCGTGCCAAGGCGATGGAGGCGCTCTGTGAGGAGGTGCCGCGCGTCGTGGCCTTGTTGCTTGCGAGCGGCATACGCATGACTGCTCAGGCGAACGATAGCGTGCGAACTTCTTCATCCTCCAATTCAGCCGCACTCGACACTATGGCGACGGGAGCTCCGGCTCGTGCCAGCCTCGACGGCAACAACATAGAGGACATCCAGGTCAAGTGGGTCAGCAAGGACGCCTTCGAAGATGACAATGATGACGTCCTCTCGCTGCGCCCTGATGGCCTGACTAACCGTACCGACGCGAAACAGTCCGTCACGGCACAGATCGACTACTCCGTCTCTGGCGAACACGACTACGCCGCGGGTGACATCCGCATCATGGTGCCGGCAACGATGTTTACCTTGCGTGATGGCAAGAAGGCCGGCGACGTTGTTATTCCCCTCGCCGAGGCTCCCGGCACTTCCACGGATTTCAACTGGGCTCTTGTGGATGACTACTATGTCTTTGTTAACACGCGAGCGATGTCAGCAGCCACGAAGGGCTTCATCCAGATTCAGTGGAACAACCTGACACCGCATGGGATCGCGGATGCCTACGCCAGCGTCTACGACGGTGGCAGGGCCGAATCCTACAACGATGGAGAGAGCCACGTCGTTGACCAGAACCACACCAAGCCGTGGTACGCGTACATGGAGGTGACGACCTATCGGGACAACACCTTGCGTGCCGTTTCCAACGAGATCACTGGCCTCATGGATACCACCGAGGTTGTGGACGCGGGATACAAGCGCGTGCAGTCGGGCTATCCGAGGCGCACGTCTGCCAAAGAGTTGCCTGCCGAGGTTAGCGCGAAGTACCCTGACGAGTCCGAATTCGTGGTCGTCGACTGGTACACCTATGCCCACTACAAGGGCAACCAACCTTTCGTGCTCGATGTGCGTGACCGGCTCGATATCGAAAGAGACCGGGAATCCGGTGTCACCATGCCCGGCATCATCTATGAGGTAACACCTACCAAGGGCGAGGTCTCCTTTGACGAGGACGGTGCCACCTATATGGGCGGCGGCATCCACTCTGGGTGGACCGGTCAGGAGAAGGGCAACACCTCTTATGTCCACCTGCGCTCCGCCTATCCGTTCTCCCAGTTCGAGGCGGGCAAGACCTATCACTTCCACAACCAGGTGGACTACACGCTGACCCCTATCGATGGCGTGGACGCGCCCACAAAGGCCACGGCCACGGTGAGCACTTCTTTCAGCTGGCATCCGTCCGAATGGAAGGATACGACCGGGCATTTCATGGTCTTTAAATGGGGCAACGATGGCGAGAACGAGCGCGAGAACTACACAGAGCGCGACATGCTTGCCCATAGGCCTGACCGTGCGGCTCAGGTCATCTCTCGTATGGGTACCGATCAGCACTACAGCACTTGGTATGGCATCTACGACGATGTCATCAACAGGCTTCGTGACCACAAGGATGCAGACGAGAACGTCAAGCTCTGGTACACCATCAAGAGCGAGGGCTGGGTTCTGCCCTGGACGCTCCAGCAACCGACGAAGGACAAGAACGCCGTCAACGGCTGGTGGCAGTGGGCCAAGTGGGAGGGCGACGACGAAACTGGCCAGTATGTAATCGCGCCTGAGGTCGACCCCAACTGGATGAGCCATGCTTCCTACGACGAGGAGACCAATACCTATGTGGTCGACGGGTCAAAGACCGACGGATACTCCTTGATTCCCTACACGCGCATTGAGGGCAACTACCTCAAGCGTCCCGTGACGATGGTCACGACCGACCAGGGTTTGCGGCTCGAGGGCAAGACCTCCACGGACGATGCGACCTTTGACCAGTCTGTGAGTGGGGGTACCGAACTCGTTGCTGGCGACGACTACGTCTTTGACACCGTCGAGGTACAGAAGCCGCGCATTGGCAGAGTCAAGGGCATCAACGTGAACGCCGACGGTGGTTATTCCGTCAGCAACAGCCAAGACGGCACCTTCGACTACGCCGAGGACGAAGACGGAAGCAAGATCCCGGCTATCGTCCTTCAGGTCGAGGTTGGTGGCACTTGGCTTCAGACGAGCCCGACGGGCGAGGACTTCTGGGCCAAGGTCGACTGGTCGAGCGGTCGTCCCGTGACCACCTATGCCGACGGGCATACGGAGACGAGCGCCGTGGTTCAGATGCCCGCGAACACCACGAACTTCCGTAGCGTGGCGACGACCACCCAGAACGCCTATCTTATGGAGTACCTGTATCCCTCCGTGGTTTTGAACCCGGACGGGCAGGCAAAGCTACGGCAGTTCTGTGCGGACAAGTTTACGGACGACGAGGGCAATACGGTCTACGTGCCAGAGTCCTGGGTCTACAACGGCGTGCATATGGACGCCTACCAATACGATAACGATGGCAAGAAGATGAACGAGACTAATCCCATCTTTCGCCGCACCAAGTGGGGCGAGGATCGCATCTATGGCTTCAGTGCCGACGTGCAGGTGGACCCAAGCAAGAGTGCTCGCTTCGACCATAAGCAAGACGTGGACTACGAGTCTCGCGTCGCCACGGTACACTACACGGCTAGAGTCGAGGAGAAGTCCTTCCTCACCTCGAGGGAGCTGTACGACAAGGCTGTGGCCGAGAGCGTCATCACTCCAGAGACGGGAGGCGTCTGGTACGACCTCCTACCCAAGGGCATGGTGGTCGACTTCGCGAGCGTCAAGCTGCGCGAGGGCGACGCCATTCGCCGCATGTATGCACGAGAGAATTGGCGGGGCACCGGACGCACGATGCTTGTGATCGAGGCCGATCTCACCCCGCAGCCCAAGGCCTACAAGCAGAGGGAGGGCGATGCCGTCAGCTTCTGGGAGGATGTTCCCACGCTCAACTTCGATGCCACGATGGACTTGGACACGTGGATTGACCTCGGCGGCAATCCTGCCGACGTCACTACGGGTGTCATCTCTCATAACGTTGTGGCCTTCGAGAGCGACAATGACGTGCTCGGTACGGTGCGTGACCATTCCGGCGAGTACGATGCCATCACCCAGGATCATTACCACAACATAGCTACCAAGGTCGGCAGTTTCTCAGAAGAGGAGAGGGCGGCCTTTGCGGACCTGGATCCAGAGCGTGCGACGCCGAGCTTCGTCTATGCCGAGTGTGAGACGAACCTCGCATTTCCGACGGCAGGGCGCACGAGCCTATCAAAGAACGTCATGGTCAACGATGACGGTCGTTGGAGCCAAGGTACCTACGATGACGTGCGCACCGTTTACGAGGGCGGCTTCTATTCCTATCGGCTGCGCATGATGAGCGACTCGTCCACGAAGTCGAAGGACCTCGTACTCTATGACAGTCTGGAGAACTACCGTGCCGTGGATGGCAATGACGACGCAGACATTGATGCTCCGCGCTGGCGGGGGCAGCTGATCTCCGCGGACGTGAGCCAAATCGAGTCCATGGGCTGCGTGCCGGTCGTGTATTATTCGACGGAGGAGGACCTGAGCCTGACTGACCCGGATAACGCTCGACGCTCGAACGCGGACAACATAGACATCACGAATGCCGAAATCTGGGTGAGAGCTGACAGGTACGACGGGGAGCTTGCCGACGTCCATGCGATTGCCATTGACTGCAGCAAGGCCACCGACGGGAAGGACTTTGTCCTCGGGCCTGACGAGTCGATGACAGCCTACGTCCGCATGCATGCTCCATGGGGCACAAGCCAGTGGGATGAGTACGAGGGCGTTAGCAAGTATTACCATGACTGCGAGGCCAGAGGTTCTGCGCGCGACTACATCGCCAAGGACGCGCACGCCTACAACAACGTCTATCTCGTCTCGACTTCCGTTGACGCTGACGCCGAGTTTCCCCCTAATGCCAGTTCCACGCTCGACTTCATACGTTTCGATTACACCAAGGTGGGCCTGGCGGAGTATCGGATCGCCGTCAACAAGGTATGGGATGACGACAATGATCGCGACGGGAAGCGGTCCGACAAGGTCGTGGCGACGCTCTACGCCAACGGATTGCCAGCGAGCAAGGACGTCACGCTCGACAACAAGCTTGTGCTGACGGCCGAAGAAGGTTGGACCGGCGAGTTCCGCAACCTGCCCTATACCGACAGCAACGGAGAGCGGATTTACTACCGCGTCGTTGAAGAAGCGGATGCCGTGCCCAAGGGCTACACGGCGAGGACTGCCGGCAACGCCGAGGAGGGCTTTACGCTGACGAACCGTCATGAGAGCGAGCGTACGAGTGCCTCGGGTACCAAGCACTGGATAAACGACAGCGAAGACATGCGTCCGAGCGCCATCGACGTGCAGCTCTATGCGAACGGCGAGTTCGTCTCTACCAAGCGCATTGTGCCCACGGTCGAGGTCGTGCGGGGAGCTGAGGGTGACAAGTCAGCAGTAACGCGTCAGGTGTGGCCGACCTACACCTTTGACAACCTCTACAAGTACGAGGATGGCAAGGAAATTGAGTACACGGTGAGGGAGGTCGTGCCAGATGACGCCTACATTAGCATCGCTAGCGGCATGGACATCACCAATACCTACCACCCCTTCGGCGGCGTGAGCATTACAAAGAAGGTGACGGGTGCGACCGATGCCGTGGCAGACAAGTCGTTCGAGTTTGAGGTGACGCTGGAGCGCCCGCTTGAGGGAGGAGAATTAGAGCCGCTGACGGATAGCTTTGTCTACGACGTTACGACGACGGACGATGCAGATCGCGTTGTGCGAGATGGCAAGGTCTCTTCTGGAGAGGTCATCTCCCTCAAGGCCAACGAGGTCGCGACCATCAGGGAGCTTCCGCATCGTACGAGGGTGAGCTTTGTCGAAATCGAGTGTCCTGGTTTCGTGGCTTCGGGCGGCAACGTCAAGGTGACAACGGTCCAACAGAACCGAATTCGCAAGCTGACCATGGACAACGTATACCATGCCTCGGGCTCAGTTGGCCTGAGCGTACGCAAGGAGCTGGCAGGAGCCGTGCTTCGAAACAACAAGTTCTCCTTCGAGGTCATCGATGAGCGCGGAAACGTGGTGCGTACGGCTTCCAATCGTGCGGACGGTTCGGTGACCTTTGGAGCCCTGACCTATGGAAGTGCCGATGCGGGAAAAACGTATTCCTACACCATCCGCGAGCGTGTGCCAGACGAGGCGACGAACTCCGACGATGAGCAACGGGCTGCGGGCGGTTTCTCGTACAAGGGTTACGCCTACGATAGCGCGTCCTTCTACACCGCGACCGTGGATGTGAGGGACGAGAGGGGAGAGGGCGAACTTGACGTGTCCCTAACCTACGCTGACAAGGACGGCAAGCCAGCCGATGAACCTGCCCTGCGAAGCTTCAAGAACTCATACACGGCGACTGGAACCACAAACATGACCGCCTGGAAGGTACTCGACGACGGGGGTCTCGGACGCGAGCTACAGGCTGAAGAGTTCAAGTTCGAGCTGGTGCCTGTGGGTGGCAAGGATACCGATGGTAATGCCATCGAAGCCGATGACGTGCCTATGCCGACGAACGCTGGCGGTGAGCGTATCAGCCCCCACGAAAAAGCAAACGACGCACAGGGCGTCATACGCTTCGATGAGATTAGATACACCCAAGACGACGCGGGCAACACCTACCATTACGTCGTCCGTGAGCTTCCGGGTGATGACGACACCGTGACCTATAGCGAAGCGAGCTTTGGCTATGTGGTCGAGGTTCGCGACAACGGTGACGGCACGCTTTCGGTTGAACAGGAAAGCGAGGACGGCATTCTGCCTGTCTTTGTCAACGGGTTGGTGGGGGGCAGACTGTCCATCGCCAAGCTCGTCGAGGGCGAGAACCCAGACCCAAGCCAAGAATTCACCTTTCACGTCAAGCTGACCGGAGAGAAGGTTGCGCCCGATGCGGTCTATGAGTATGAGCTCGACCGAACTGAGGATGTAGACAAGAATGAAGACCGTGACAATGAGGCTGTTTCGATGGCTGGCGCGTTTGGTGGCATGCTTGCCGACTTTGCGAGCTTCTTGCTTCCGACGGTGGCATATGCGATTCCAGCAGAAGGCGCGCAGGTTGTGAACAGCTGGCATGCGGGCAATACCTGCGAGGATGAGGCAATGGCCGCGCTGCCAGGTATCGCGTACGACCTTCACGATGACGGGACACTAGTCATTCGCCCAGAATCTGGCGACGAGGGAGCTGGGGTATTGGACTTCAGCATGATGGATGAGGAGTCCAGAGCTCAGGTCAAGTCGGCGGAAGTCCAGGGGACGATTCACCTGGAAGGCAACCTGACCGGGACCTTCAGCGGCTTCGACGGCTTGGAATCGGTCGATCTACGTGGGTTCGACACGTCGCGTATTGATTCTCTTGCGAGGACATTCAAAGGATGCGCCCAACTTCAGAGTGCAAACCTTGCTGGCTTGGACACGCGGAACGTCACGAGCATGCGCAGCCTGTTTGAGGGCTGTGCCGCGCTGACCGACCTCGAGCTTACGGGGTGGGACACCGGCAAGGTCAGCGACATGTCCGAGATGTTCAACGGTTGCCAAAGCCTCACGGAATTGGACCTCGCCGGTTGGGACACCGGCAAGGTCATGAACATGCAGCGGACGTTCAAGGATTGCTCCAGTTTGGAGGTTTTGAACGTGTCGAGCTTCGATACGTCGAGGGTTACGAACCTGTACGAGACGTTCTGTGGCTGCGAAAGCGTCAAGGAACTCGATCTGGGATGCTGGGACATGTCCAAGGTCGGGAGCAACGAGAGCCGCATGTTTGCGTCCTGCACAGCCCTCGAGAGGATAACGTTTGGCGAGGGCTGCAAGTTCAAGAATGCAACCATCCCGCGTTCGCCATCTCCGCTCTACACGGGAGCCTGGACACGCATCACCGGCGAGCCTAGGACTGAGTATCCAAGTGCGCTCGTGAAGCTCGCGGGACCCGATCTAGCGGGAACGTGGGTGTGGACAAAGGCTGAACTCACCCTCCACTTCGACGCGAACGGTGGAGAGGGAACGATGGACGACTACCGCATCACCGAGACGACGTTCACGCTGCCTGCGAATGGATTTACCAACGACCTCGCTGAGTTTGCGGGGTGGGAAGCCTCAGCTGGAAACGTGACGACGTGTTTTGACGACCAAGATGTCCTAGACATCTACAACGCCTTCCAAAACATCTTGAACCCCAACATCTCAAAGACGGGCGAACACTTCACGACTCTTCCGCCGTCTCCGTACATGATGAGCCCCCTTGGGAATGGCAACTACGAAAAGACTCTTAAGGCTATGTGGACGTACACAGAATACGAGCTGAGCTATGTCCTGGCGCAGGATGATGCCGAACGTGGCGCGTCGGGTTCCATGTCAAGGGAGGCTATCGCGGCAGATGAGGCGCACGACATCGCGGCGTCGAAGTTCTACTGGTTTGGGCATCGTGTGAGTGGCTGGGATGTTAGCGTCAAGGACAAGGATGGCAACGATGTCACGCGCGCAAAGTCACACTATGAGATGGGAGAGGCGATTGCTGCTGGCGATTTTTGCGCGGGAGATAGGGTAACCTTCACGGCTACGTGGGCGGAAGTGGATTGCTCCGTCCAGTCGGCGAATGGCGAGTTCACCTTCACGCTGCGTGGCGGTGAGCGCGCAACCTTCGACGACATTCCCGCAGGTACAGCCTATGAGGTCTGGGAAGACACACCTGACGGATGGGTCCTCGTCAAGTCGATGGGCCCAGATGGCACCATCCTCCCGCGCAGGACGGGTGAAGCCAAGCTTACCAACAAACACACCGACCAACAGGTCGCCAGGCAGACTCTTCATGCGACCAAGCTGCTCCAAGGAAGAGACGGTCAGCGACATGAGTTGGCGACGGGGAGGTTCCGCTTCGAATTGCGCGACAAGGATGGACAAGTGCTTCAGACCGTCTCAAACGGCGTAAGCACCGATGACCCGACTTTGGGCACCATAAACTTCCACGAGCTAACCTTCACCGAGGCTGGTACCTACGAATACACCATAGCAGAGGTCAAGGGCAACGATGGAGGCGTTACCCATGCAGAGAACGAGGTCAGGGCGACCATCGAGGTAATCGAAGAGGCGGATGGTACGGGTGGCACTCGGTTCGTTGCACAAGACCCTGTATACGATCCCGAAGCTCCCGTATTCGTTAACGAGCTTCTTGAAGAGGCTAGCTACGGTCTCACAATCCGAAAGATCGTCGAAGGTACGCCCGATGTTATGCCGACCTTTGAATTCGAGGTATCGCTGAACGATGAACGGGGCAGACCGTTGCCGAAGGGCACCGAATACTCGCTGAACGGCGAGGTACACGTGCTCGAGAAGCTCGGAAAGCTTAACCTTACCATCGACGGTGGGGGTGTGGCCGAGTTGTCAGGATTGCCTGAGGGCACGTCGTTTGCCGTATCCGAGACGAGCATTCCCGCTGGTTGGACCCTGACGGCCTCAGATGGCACGACCGGAGTGCTGGGTGTCGACAACCAGAGTCCGACAGCTACCTTCACTAACGAGTACTCGACTTCGGGTCTCTTCTCGCTCGTGGCACACAAGGAGCTTACGGGTGGGAACTTCGAGGATGGCGACTTCACCTTTGCGTTATATGCCGATGCGGAGTGTATGGAGCAGCTACAGACCAAGTCGAACGGACCGGTGGGTTCTGATGGCAAGGCAACAGTCTGCTTCGACCCAATCCAACTAACGGAAGCGGGTACTTACACATACTACATTCGCGAGCTTGCGGATGATGATTCGATCATAGACTATGACACCAAGACCGTGCTTGTGGCTACCGTCACCGCCACCGACAACGGCAACGGCACGCTGACGTGCGAGGTTTCCTACGAAAGCGGCCTCGACACCATCGTCAACACAAAAAGGGGCGGAGAGCTGACCATTAGCAAGCTGCTTGAAGGCGCCAGCCCAAACGTGGAGGGCACCGAGTTTTCCGTGACACTCTCGCTTACCGACGCCAACGGTCAGGGTCTGGACGGCGAGTACGCCTGGACCAGCGATCGAGAGGGTGTCGTGGGCGGTACCGTACACGATGGCGACACGCTGACCATTCACGGGAACGAGACCATCACCGTCACAGGACTCCCCGATGGCGTTCATTACGTTGTCGTCGAGGACGAGGAGGCATCGCGAGCCTTGGGCTTCGTACAGTCAGCGACCGAGGATGTCGAAGGCACCGTTTTGGCGGGACAGACAAACGCTGCCACCATCACCAACAGCTACGAGGTTGCTGCTTCGGTGCAGGTCGAAGCAACCAAGACCCTGCGGGGCCGCACGCTTGAGGAGGAAGCGTTTGAGTTTCAGCTGCTCGATGGGCAAGGCACGGTCATTGACACTGCTGTGAACGACGCTGATGGGCGCATCGTGTTCGACGAGTTGTCCTACAGCTTGGCGGACGAGGGCAAGACCTACGCCTATGCCATCAGAGAGGTCAAGGGCGAGGCGCCCGGCGTTACCTACGACTCGACCGTCTTTGCCGTGACCGTCTCGCTTGCGCGCGATGACGGTGGTGACCTCGAGGCGAAGGTCGCTTACGCCAAGGACGGCAAGGATGTGGGGTCTGCCACTTTCGAGAACGTCTACGAGGCAACGGGAGAGGGCAGAGTCGAGGTCGCCAAGGAGCTGGTCGGGGGAGATTTGACCGCCGGTCAGTTCGGCTTTACGCTCAGGAGGCCAAACGACGCGGCGCTTTCGACGGTTGACGAGCGCACCTCGCTCGCTGTTTGGAACGACGAGGAGGGTAAGGTTGTCTTTCCAGCCATTCCCTACGCACGGGATGACATCGGCAAGACCTACACCTATATAGTCAGCGAGGACGAGGGCAACGAAGCCGATATGAGCTACGATGCGCATCTCTGTACCGTGCGTATGGAGATTGCGGACGGTGGCGACGGCACGATCGTGGCGACGCCGACCTATACGAACGATAAGAACCTCTTTGTAAACACGAAAAACGTGCCGACTGAGGGAAACATCAGCGTGAGGAAGCTGCTTTCGGGTCGCAACTGGCTGGACGAGGATGCTTTCACCTTCACCCTCGAGGCAGACCGGTACAACCCAGACGAGGCGGCCATGCCTGAGACGAGCGAGCTGACCATCACCAAAGCCGATGCGGATACGAACTTCACGCGGAGTTTCGGCGGCATTACGTTCCGTAAGGCGGGCGGCTATCGCTATATCATCCGTGAGATGAAAGGTTCGGTTGATGGTGTGACCTACGACGAAGACCCGCACGTGGTCGACATCAACGTAATCGATGACGGGAGTGGACATCTCGTTGCCAAACAGGGTAGCGAGCTGGTTCAGGTGGTCGAGATTGAGAATACATACGAGCCGGTTGACGATATACCGCCCGATAGCCCAAGCTTCGAGAAGAAGGTCAAGGTTGCGGACGAAGCCATCGACGAGGCGAGTGCGTGGCAGGATTCTGCCGAATACGAAATCGGCGATGCAGTGCCGTACAAGTTGAGCGCCACCCTGCCCAGCGACGTGACGAGTTACAACAGCTATCGCATCAGCTTCATCGACGATATGGAGGAAGGCCTCACTTTCGACGGGGTCAGTCAGATTGACGTCATCGCTTCCGATGGCACGCAGCTTGCCGCCTTTGAGGGCGGCGTGCTTGAAGGCATCGTATCAGATTCTGGCGAGCATGGCTTCAAAACGACGATGCGTTGGGGAGATGAGGTGGAAACCCTGGGCCAGATTGGTGAAGAACTCAACGGAGCCACGGTGAACCTGTACCTCACTGCGACCCTCAACGAGCAGGGCAAACTCGGACAGGTGGGCAATTTAAACCAAGCTAAGCTCAGCTACAGCAGCCATCCTGATACAGACGACGAAGGCGAGACGGAATGGGACGAGGTTACCGTCTATATCCCTTCAAACCCAACCGATACACCCACAAACACGCAAGGCCGGACTTACAGCGGTGATAACTCTGAGCGAAGCTCCGAGCGAACGCATACGGGCGGTGTGACGACGAGCGCCCCGAGCAATCAGAGCAACCAGAGCGCTAAGGGCCAGAGCACCCGGGTATCGAGTACCAGCAGTACGATCACCAGGACCGGCACGCCCAAGACGGGTGATACGACGAACGTTGCCGCTGTCGTGGTTCTGGGCATTCTCGGCGTCATAGCGGAGACTGTTGGCCGCAGACGCTGGAAGTAAGGGCAGGGGGGCATCTAGCGCTCTGTCCTGAAGAGCGGACAAATCGCGGGGGTACACGAGCCATCTCTTTCGTGTGCCCCCGCGATGCTGCCTTATGGTTCTGCCTGCTTTTACTTCTTGTTTGTGCCAAGGGCACCGGTGATGAGCGCGGCCAGGCCGCGTGCGGCGATGCCGCCGGCGATGGATTGTGCAGCGATCTGGGCCATCGAGGGGGCGTTGCTGCTCGCGCCGGTGTTGACGCTGCCATTGCCCGCGCCTGCTCCGGTGAGCGCTCCAAGGATGCTGCTGAGGTCGAAGCCGCCTGCTGCCGCAGCTGCGTTTGCGTTGGATGCGGGTTGTGCTGCGCCGCCGGCGCCTGCACCGCCAAAGAGGGCGTTTGCCAAGGCGTGCACGCTTCCGCCGGTCTGTCCGAGCAGTGCCGACGCAAGGTCCTTTGTGTCGTTGGTGCCGAGCTTCTGGCCTGTCGACTGGGCGGCTACCTGCGTGAGGATGCGGCTCATGTCCTTCTGTGAGATGTTCTCGTCGCTACCCGTGACGGACGCAGTTGTCGAGTAGGGGTGCTGCGCGAACTGCGAGATGAGGTCGGGATTGTTGCCGAGGGCTCCGACGAGTTGTGACGCGACTGCCGATACATCCATGGATAACTCCTTTGGCCGTATTGGACGAACCATACCATGGTACTACGTAGTGGCAAGCTTTGGGTGAAATGGCTTCTGCTCGAAACGTCGATCTAGAAGAGGTGCGGCACCCATTAGCTGTGCGGCGCGAGGCTAAGCGTTGTTCGTAGGCGTACGCGGGCACAGGACTCCGTCTGCCGGATTACCCTCCGCGCTCGCTCGTCCACGGCACGACCGATGGATTCGGCGCGACCTTTCACGAAGGCGACCATGGGCAAGCGTTCCAGCTCACTCGCGACCATATCGCCGAATCCGTCAAGCGCCGAGGGATCGAGCCACGAAAGGTCCGTGCAGAAGCGTTCAAGCTGCGAATCGATTCGGTGAAGGAATGGGCGCGAACCTCCCCAGCTAGGGATTCTGTAGCCTCCCAATCCCTCACCTGGCCTGCGATCGCACCACAGGCTCTCGCCCATGTCAAAGAGCGGTGCGCATCGCAGCCACACACGCGACTCGGCGTCCGCGAGTACCCCGAAGTTGCTCCAGTGTCGGTCGAAGTTGCACAGTATGTGGTCGACCACCAGCATGCGCTCTATGTCGCCGGAGGCGTCCAGGCCGTGTTCGGCGCATGCACGCAGATACCATGCTGCCCTCGACTCGTGATTCTTCTTTTGGCACGAAGCAACCGAATGCCATGCGCTCACCAGCTCGGTGTGCCCGTCCACCATGCAGGGGCAGATGCTTTCCCACGTCAGACCGTCAGTCTCGGCTGTATAGGGCACGTGGTCGATGTCCAGCCGCTCGCAAAGTCGTGACGCAAGCACCTCGTTCATAGGCTCTTGTCCGTAGGCGCTAGAAGAACGCTTCACAAGCACGCGTACACCGTCTCGTATCTCCCAGCGTTTTGGCAGGTTGCCGCCTAGGGAGCTGTCGGGAGATTCTGAGGCGATGCCTAGGTCATGCGCGATCATCTCTGCGAGGCGACCTGTGCTCTGGCTGTCTTGGGCGGTGAGATACTGTCCCAAGCGCAGGTCGAATTCGTTCGTGAAGAAGTTTACCCGCTTCCAAGTAAGGTCGGAATCCTCAGTTCGCAGCCAGTATTGGTCGCTCAGGGAAGCGCCTGTGCCGAGGGCGAGCAGGGTCTCTGGGTCATCGATGCCCACGTCTCTCAGGCGCCTCACTACGTTGGGCCTTAGTGTCGGGATGGAACGGTGCTGCATCCACGACCCGATGGTGCTGCGGTTGGGACGTTCGTTCAAATCGAGCGCACCCCATGGGACGTATGTGATGTCGATGAGGCGCACGTGACCAACGACCCGTCGTTCCGGTACGTTCCACGTGAACGCAAGCGCCTCGTGGTCACGGCACATAAGTGTGAACCTCTTCGTGACTATGGACGGGCCGACGCGCACGACAACCTCCTTCGCATTCTATGGCAGCAGCATACCACGGTCGCATGCTCGATACGGGGAAGGTGTGGTCCATCCGCTCCGTCTCGCTCAAGACTCTCGAGTGACGTTGGAGAGGTTGCGATTCAAAGGATTGGCGTAGCGGCGATCCAGCTCAACGCTCGTCCATAAGTCATGTCTGCACGCAACGAAAGTGTTTCATTTTAAGTGCTGTGTGAGGTATTTCTTGGGTCGAGCCGCGTTCCTTGTCCCTCAATGGCTGAAAATGCGTTTATTGTACGACGAAATCCATGAATGGCGAGTATGAGAGTGCGTTTGCCCTGAAAAGCGCATCCTGATAGATGGCAATACAGAGATTTGTCGTACAAAAAGCGCACTTCTAACCAGAGCCTTGCACGAATAAGCTGAAAATAATATATTGGTATAGATATGCGTTAGCATATAGAGACTTTTCCTATCGCAGCGCTACTAAAAAAGCGTGAATATGCTTGTGCGGCAAGCGGCAAGTAAGTTGGCACAGGAGGTTCTCTCGTAGTATTTCGCTGATTTGCAATGAGGGCTCAAAAAAAGGTGATAACGGTGCGCGGTTGGCACCTCACAGTAGCTCTCTGGCAAGTTGGCCGAGACGTTGTCTCAGCTCAGAGAGCGTGAGAGGGCCGTCTGAGGTTACGAGGGACTTGCGGGTCGAGTCTGCAAGCGTGGGAACGAGTTCGAGTGCGACGTCAAAGGCCAGCAGGAAACCCTCGATCTGCACTCCCAGATGCGAGAGTGGGGAGAGCAGCCAGGCCAGTGTCTCCACGAGATCGTCTGTCTCGACGGCGTTTGCAAATGCCCTAGCGGCTAAGGACAGTGCCGCGAGCGAGGTGATGCCCCGTGCGGTTTCGACCATTGCCACTTCTACGCCGCCGCCTGTCGCGAAGAGTTGGAGCAAGAAGGTCGCTGTTCCGATGCCTGCAAACGGCACAACCATGCGAACGAGCGTGTGGGCATCTACGTGGGCTGCCAGGCATGTAGCGAGCGTAAGCGCGACGCAGACGGCGAGCATGGCGAGATTATCCATATGCAACACGATGACGGTGAATGCTACGAAAGTGCAAAAAAGCATAAGGGCTGCTATGCTCGGTGCATGCGGCATTATATACGAGAGGGGTAGTCCCTTTCGTGCATCCCTATTTGTTAAGGCGTGTCGTTGGGGTTCTACGTCCAAGGCGTCACTGGTAGGCAGTCCGCTCGCGTCTGCGTTCTGCGAGGAGGGCGCATTCTTTTTGGCTAGCGCTTCGGTGAGTTGTGTGGCAAACCAACCACTGATGGCACCCGTTACGCAACCCGCTACCAAGAGAACGGGCAGTGCGTACCACACGGCGGTCGTGCGCAGGAGTACCTGTGCTACGAGTAGCTGCCCTACCTCGTGAAGCAGTGCTCCCACGACCGAAACCATCCAGAGACGCATCGTCTTGAGCCGCGAAAGAGGCACCATGCCGATGAGCGCCAACGCCGTTCCCACGACCGAGTACGCCATCGTGAGCGGCGAGCCAAACAAGAACCCCACAGCGAGCACCTTGATGAATGCGACGCACACCGCCCCAGAAATGTCTCCTGTGGCAAGCGCTACGAGGACGGCGACATTTGCGAGGCCGAGCTTGACACCAGGAATGGGTATCGGCACGAACGTCTCGGCATAGCTTAGTAGCATCGCGCACGCTGAGAGCCTGCCGATGCGCGTCCATCGGTGCACCTCTTCGCAGGTGAGCTGGCCTGATGGCGTTCCGTCACGACTCTCGCTCATTGCGACACCAGGTCGACCTCGGCCTCGTCCTCCCACTTGACAGCATCCTCGTCAAGCTTTGAGCCGTCTGCCACGTTGTCTGCGATTTCCACCCAGAGTCGGTGCGGCAGGCAGACGAGCTGCTCACCAGGGCGTGAGATTGGTCGCTGGTGCATGCAGCTCCCCTTGGGACAGTCCGCTTCGGCGACACGTGCGGTTCCGTTTTCGATGACAATCACATTGGTGCCGAAACTTGTCGCCACCTCAATTCGTGCGTCTTCGTCAAGGGGAAGCGTGCGCGTGCTACCGTCTCCGTCGTGAATCACCACGCTTGTCGCGACGCAGCCAGCCGCTAGCCCAAGCAGCAGGTACGCAGTTACGATGGCTCCCACGACAAGGACGCCCACCACGATTGTCGCCGCGTTTCTGCGCAGTGCGTCCACCACATCACCCCCGCACCATGATACACCGTGGGTGGTGCGGTGTATCATGGTGCGACGTGCAGGTACACAAAAGGGCTGCTCCTCGCGTACTACAACTTTGCATGGAAAAGGCGGGTATCGTGAACGTCACGCGTAGACAACTGGTCGTAGCTGGGTGGTTGGGGGCGCTTGCTGGTTTCGTCACACCGTTGGCTGGTTGCACCAAGTCCGCAAGTGCTATCGAGCAGCGTTCTGCCACGACCTTCAACTTCGACACGGTCTGCACAATTGCCGGCGTCATGTCACAAGAGGTGCTCGATGAGGCCTGTGCGCTCTGCGAACGCTTCGAGAAACTCCTATCGCGCACGATTGCGACCTCGGACGTAGGACGAATCAACGCGGCGGTGGGGGAGGCCGTTGAGGTAGATCCGCTCACGGCAGAGCTCATCGTGTCGGCGCTTGGCTATTGCGAGGAGTCTGAGGGCCTCTTTGATATCACGATTGGCGCGGTGAGCGAGCTGTGGGACTTTACGGAGGGTGTCGTGCCGAGCGAGGAGGCCATCGCGCAGGCGCTGCCCCACGTGGGTTGGCGCAATGTGCAGGTCAAGGGTTCGACGGTGCGCTTGCTCGACCCCGATGCACGCATCGATCTGGGCGGTATTGCCAAGGGTTATATTGCCGACGCCTTGGTGGACCTTCTGGCAGAGAGGGGCGTGACAAGTGCATCGGTGAACCTTGGCGGCAACGTGTGCGTGCTTGGCAACAAGCCTGACGGCAGTCCATGGTCCGTTGGTGTGCGCGATCCCGACGACTCGAGTGGCTCTTCTGTCATTGCTAAGGTGCCTCTGTCGGGTGGCTCGGTCGTGACGAGCGGTCTCTATGAGCGGAGCTTTGAGTCGGGCGGACGGCGCTATTGGCATATCCTCGATCCACACACGGGATATCCCGTGGAAACGGACCTCATCTCCGCCACGATTGTCTCCGAGCGCTCGATTGACGGCGACGGTTACACGAAGCCGCTCTTTATGTGGGGCCCCGACGAGGCGTTTCGCCGTCTGTCTCGCAAACCCGGGCTCCAAGCCCTGCTTGTCACTGCTGACGGCGAGCCTCTGATGACCCCAAACGCCAGCTTCGAGTTGGTGTGATCGTGTCCCACACCTATGCCCGGTTTGGAGTGCCATCCTCGGATGCAAAAAGTGCAAAGAATTGCGACTTCTGTGCAGTTTTCGGGTGCCGAATCGCCACGTGGGCGATAAGGCACCCCACAAAAGCGTAGGTAGATGGTGCCGTAAATTTGAATCCGAAAAAACCGAGACTGAAAAACTATACATACCTCGCAAAAACTTGCACTTTTCTCATCCGCATTTGGCACTCGTGAAACGTTCCGAACCATAGCCCAATTGTCGACAGCCGCCAACCGTGTCGCAAGGGGTTGTCATTCTGACGAGTTCGTGTAACGGTTCCTCATTCCTCGATGGCACCAAGGAAGGCATCCACAAGTTTGCCCAGTTCAGCGCGTTGTTCGTCGGTGAGGCTGAGCACGTCGTCGCCCCATGCCTCGGGAGTCAGCGCGACACCGAACCCAGTCTCGCCGATGACCTCCATGCCCATAAAGCCGAGCAACTCGTTGAGCTTGCCCCGCACGCCAGCGGTTGCCGCGCGACCGCCCGCACCGCTGATGGCTACGACCTTGCCCTTCGCTGCCGAGGGGCTTGTAGGGTTGGTCGGGTCTTGCGGGCGGGAGAGCCAGTCGAGGAGGTTCTTCTCGCTGCCGGGAATGTTGAAGTTGTACTCCGGTGAGCAGATCCACACACCATCGGAGCCTTGGACCTCGGCGCGGACGCGGGCTACGGCTTCAGGTACGGGGCTCTCGATGTCCTGGTTGAGCAAAGGCAGGTCAGTCCAGTCGAGGTAGCTGACACTGGCGCGTCCTGCCATGAGGGCTTCGACCTCGCCGGCGAGCTGTCGGTTGAACGAGCGCTTGCGCAGCGACCCTACGATCATGAGCACGTTCTTCATTGCAGTCTCCTTTCACACGAGGCGGAATGCCTCTATTCGGTTGTGCCCAATTGTGCATCAGATTCTCTCGCTCATCATTTTGAGGATGGCGACGAGGCCGTCCTCGAGGCTTGCGACCTCCACCCATTCGTCGCGTGTGTGCGCCCCTGCACCGCGCACGGCTCCCATGCAAACGGCGGGGATGCCGCGCGAGAGGGGGATGTTTGCATCTGTTGAGGATGGCGCGATTGCGACCTCCGTGCATCCTGTTGCTGCACGTGTCGCGGCGCACGCCTTGTCCGCAAGCGCCTCTAACGCCGCCACGTCCACCGCTCCGTTGCCCGGCCTCTCGCCAAGAAGCTCGACGGAGAAGCACACGCCGTCGCCTCGATGAGCCTCTTGATGTGTGGCCACAATGCGTTCGAACTCCGCTCGCGCCGCTCGCAGACAACCGTCGTCGACCGATCGCAGCTCATAGAACATCTCAGCATGTGCGGCGATGGAGTTTACCGTCGTCCCACCTGAGACGACGCCTACGTTCTGAGTCGTGGCGGCCGTGGCAGGTAGCTCCATATCGTCGAGATCGCAAACAAGTCGGGCAAGCTCAACGATGGCGTTGGGCGTTCCGAACTTCTTGAACGAATGACCACCAGGTCCGTCACAGCTTACGCGCCATCGCACCGACCCCACCGCCTCGCGCACCACGTTACCGAGATACGTGTCGAACGTCACATGACTCGCAATGCGGGCACCGTACCGGTCGTAGATTGCGCGTGTGCCCCGCAGGTTGCCCAGCCCCTCCTCGCAAGAGTTGGCAACTACGAGGACCGACCTCCCTGCGGTGGCCTCGGGGTGAGCGAGCAGCCAGCGAGTGGCAAAGAGAAGCCCCACGAGGTTGCCAGTGTCGTCGCCGACGCCTGGCGCGTACATCCTGCCGCCTTTCTCGCACAGGGGCAGGGGTGTGAGGTCGTCGAAGACCACGTCCGTATGGGCAGAGAAGACCTCCACGCTCGCATTCGGCGTCTCGCTCACCCAGCAGAGGACGTTCTTTGCGTCATCGATTTCCACGCAAGTCGCTCCGGCATCGCGCAGCCACGCGGCGACGAACTCGGCTCGGGCCTCTTCACGACCGGTAGGGGCGGGAATCTGCGCCAGCGTGCGTAGTAGCGCCACTTCCTCCTCGAAGACCTCGCGGGCATAGGTACGGGCAGCAGCTGTCTCCATGTCATCCTCCTTCTTTCGCGCAAGTGTAGCATGTGCCGATAGACGAGTGCCGCTTCTTGGCGTATCCGTCACACGCTGCCACTCATTTGTTACGATGGACGAACCCAAAACACCAAAGGAAGGAGACGGCTATGGCATTTCCCGAGGGATTCCTCTGGGGTGGCGCAATCGCGGCAAACCAGTATGAAGGCGCATGGCTGGAGGACGGCAAGCAGCCCAACGTCACCGACGTGCTCGTGGGCATCATGAACCGCAATCCCGGCATCGCGTGGAATGACGAGACCGGCAAGTACGAGCTCGCGCTAGACCCAAACAAGGCCTACCTCTCGCATACGGCGGTCGATGGTTACCACCGCTATCGCGATGACCTCAAATTGATGGCTGGCATGGGCTTCAACGCCTTCCGCACCTCCATTGCTTGGGGTCGCGTCTTTCCGAACGGCGACGAAGAGGTGCCCAACGAGGCGGGCCTTGCCTACTACGACGACATGTTTACCTGCATGCGCGAGCTCGGTATGGAGCCAGTCATCACGCTCTCACACTACGAGACGCCGTTGCACCTGCTAACCGAGTATGGTGGGTGGTCGAACCCCAAGCTCATCGAGTTCTGGCGTCGCTACGTCACCACCTGTTTTGAGCGTTTCGGAGACAAGGTGAAGTATTGGCTCACCTTCAACGAGGTCAACGCGCTCTTTCGCATGCCGTTCGTGGCGGGCGGCGTGCTAACCATCGAGAACCCAGCTGACCCCACCAAGCCGGTGGACTCCACCACGGAGCAAGACAAGTGGAACGCTTACCACAACTTCCTCGTGGCCAATGCTGAGACCGTAAAGATTGCCCACGAGATGAATCCCGATCTCAAGGTCGGCTGCATGCTCACCTGCTCTGGCGTGGCGACCTATCCGCACGATTGCAACCCGGTGAACATCCGCGTGGCGCTCGAGGCCCAGCGCAACAACGTCTTTTACTTCGGCGACCCGTTCTGCCTCGGCATCGTTCCCACCTACCTGCGCCGCCGCTGGCGCGAGGACGGCGTGACGGTCGAGTTCACGGCGGACGAGCTGGCACTGATTCGCGAACACACGGTGGACTTCTTCTCGTTCAGCTACTATCGCTCGACCGTGGTGGATGCGGACATCAATCTCGGCGGCGATACGAGCGGCCTCTCGGGCATCGACAACCCGTTCCTGGTGGACAAAGCCCCGCAGCCTTGGGGCTGGCTGGTGGACCCCGACGGCTTGCGCTATACGCTCAACGTGCTCTACGACCGCTACCATCTGCCGCTGCTCATCGTCGAGAACGGCGTAGGCCTCGACGAGAACCTCGGCGAGGACGGTACCATCCACGACGACTTCCGCGTCCACTACATCGAGGAGCACATCAAGAACGTCTCCCGTGCCATCGATGACGGCGTCGACTGCCGCGGCTATCTCTACTGGGGTCCCATCGATGTCGTCAGCGCTGGCACCGGCGAGATGAAGAAGCGCTACGGCTTCGTCTACGTCGATCGCTTCAACGACGGCCACGGCACCCTCGAGCGCGCCATCAAGCAGAGCTACTACCGCTATAAGGAGATCATCGAGAGCAACGGGGCCGGACTCGAGTAGCGGCCGTGGAACAAGGGACGCGTGGAACAAGGGACGGAGGTTTGTTCCACATTGCCGTCCCCTTGGAACAAGTGGAACAAGGGACGGAGGTTTGTTCACGTGAACATTCCTCCGCCACTTATTCACGCCAACAGCAGACCGCCCCGCTTCCGTATGCAGAAGCGGGGCGGTCTTTAGTCACGCATAGGCTTGCATCTCGCGTGTGGAACAAACCTCCGTCCCTTGTTCCAGA